>DBDL01000112.1:0-2501 GCA_002293545.1 Lachnoclostridium sp. UBA933
GTTCCCTTTTTTAATAATACCTCCGCCGCCTTATTATAAGCAATGGCAGCAGTAATATCGTCGCGGTAGCGTCCGACAAGCAAGTCGCCGTTTACATGTATTTTTGTTTCATATAGATATCTGCCGTTATATTCTTTTCTTGTAACGCCATGAAAACGATTGATAATCTGAATGTTTTCGTATCGGAAATCATGTGTGTCCCCGTTTACAAAATAATAATCCTTTCCCGGTACCGCAAAATTTTTAATACCGTAGCGCGCCAGGATATTATACTGCATTCCGTAATCGGATACAAAAAGATGTCCGCCGCGTTTTATGATGGAATGCGTGGAATAGTAAAATAAATCATCGACATCAAAGATATAAATAAGCTCCGGTGTCAGATAATACAAAAAATATTTTTTCTTCATATATATCGGGGTTTTTATGTATAAGTGATTATCCCGGTAGTTGATTAATATCACCCATTTTTTAAAATCCAAAACAGTATGGTCCGGATGAAAGGATTCGATATCGTACCGTTCGTCCGCCAAAATTCTGTGAGCCTCTAAATAAGCCTGATTAGCTTTTTCCTCATCCAAAAAACTTCCCAGACTGATATGTTTTCCCTTATAGGTAAGAGAAGAACGGTAATATTTTGAGCCGTCTTTTTTTGAAGCCGTATAGACACCTGGTTTCATGTTTTAAAGCACCCTTTCCCTGATATGATTTGAATGTAACCATGTAAGAAACTATGTGTTACATTATTCATTATATACCATGAGAGCAAAATTCTGCAAACAATTTTCATCCAATCCTAGTACAGCGCTCCGTTTATTTGCCTGCGAATTTACGGAACGATGCACTAGCATGTAAAATACTATTTCGTAACGATTATGAAATAAATTTGTAATATTTCTTAACAACTTGCATATAATGTTAGTAGCTATGGAAAAAGATTGTAACAAAGTCCAGGCATTGAATGACAAGAAAGGGTTTGTGAATGATGAAGAAATTTGGATATTGGTTTGTTGCTTACGGGATTGTATTATTAGGAATTATATTTTTATGGAGTTTTTTATTGTTTGAACAAAGTGCGGATGTACAAACCAGTGCAAAAGTGAGAAATGTCCGTCAAATGAAGTATCAGTTGGAGCAAACACCGGGAGGGGCAGCCACACCGGGAACCGGGGAGAACCAAGACGGAGAAACAGAACCGGAAACGACAGAAATACCGACCTCGCCTCCTGCAAAACCGCCGGTCAGCAGTAAAACAAACACGGATAAAAATAATAAATCGAAGAATGAACCAAAAAAGAAAAAGAAATCAAAATCAAATACGAAGAAATCGAAATCAAAAAAATCAAAGTCAAAAAAAAGCAAAGTAAAAAAGAATAAAACCAAAAAAGACAAGAAAAAAAGAGTGATTCGGGGAAACCGACTCAATGTTTATTATTCGGTACGGATTGCGAATAGCAAGAAGCGGATAAAAATAGACCGTTCGGAAGTGAACGTATTGGAAAGAATCGTTCAGGCAGAAGCCGGCGGTCAGGATGAAAAAGGACGTATTCTGGTTGCCAATGTTATTTTGAACCGTTTAAAGAGAAGAACCTATCCCAAAACAATTCAGGGGGTCGTATTTGCCTATTCGCATGGATATTATCAATTTTCACCTGTTATGGACGGCAGGTATTATTCTGTAAAGGTATCGAACGGAACAAAAAAAGCCGTTAGAAAAGCACTGGAAGGGGCAGATTATTCCAAAGGAGCACTTTACTTCATGAATCGGCGTTCCGCAAGCAGAAGAAATGCACATTGGTTTGATACACGGCTGCGGTTTGTATTAAAGCATGGCGGTCATGAGTTTTTTAAATAAAAAGAAGCTTATCACAATATCTAACGAATGATATGTTATTGAAAAAAGGGAATCTGCCGGGGAAAACTGACGGATTCCCTATTTTGCAGAGCAAAGTTTACGAAATAGGCTTTCTCCGATCCTATTATCGGTGCCGTTCTCCGAAGCAAAAAAAATTATATGCAGCATTCGAGGATGAATGCGAAAAACAGGGGATCATTCATGATATGAGGGCGGCAAACCGGATGATTCGGGCAGGGTATAATATTTCGGGGGTTTGTAGGGAGGGAGATGCCTGCCGTATTAAATATCATAAAATAGAATAGCGGTATACTTCTCGTAATATTAATATTATAAGCCGCGGCTGTATTATTTAACAGGAGGAGTATGTACCGTGAAAAAAAAGAAGCGTTTTCAAAAAAAAGATCATCCTGATGATCTAAGCATTCAGGAGGAGAGAAAGAAATTCGGCAATGAAATAAAAGAGCATCTGAACATATTAAGCAAAGAGCAGGTCATTTACTTTGGATGGCTTTGTTCCGTGCGTTCTTTGCCCTTTTTATGTGTGGAAAAGGGTTTTTCATATTGGCGCAAGGATACGGTTCAGAAACATTTATTTTCTATCTTCCAGGCATGTGACTTGCCTGTGAGCAGATGGAATGACAAG
>DBDL01000112.1:2507-12748 GCA_002293545.1 Lachnoclostridium sp. UBA933
CGATGCCCACGCCGCCGCAAAAACCGCCCATGCCGCCGATATCAAGTTCTTTGCCGTCAACATTGCTGACATGGTTGCCAAGACAGGAAACACCGATCATAATCTTCATGCCTATGCCGCCGATGCGGCTGCCCACACCGCGTATGCCGCTTACGCCGCCACCCACGTTGACGACGACTATGGCGACTACGCCGCCTATGTTACCGCCCATGTCATCAATGCTGCCTGTGCAGCCGATGAGGCGGCTCGCTTTGCCGGTACGGACGGTACCGCCGAAAAAAGTATTCGGAAAATCCTGCGGGAGGATTTGGAAATTATCAGCGGGGAAAAGAAAGGAAGGTTTATTTATACAACCGATTTTTACGGCCCTGCCTGGCAAAATTTTCATGACAGCTTAAACGGGATTGGATGCGAATATTGGTCAGAGCTTTGCAAGGAATTGTTTAAGAATGATTTTGTGATAGATATGAAAGAACTGGAACGGCGTATGAACTCTGTACCGGATGAGGTAAAAGAACAAGGAGCGGCGGCCGTAGGACGTTATCTCGATAATTTGGGGACAGATACGGAACAGCTTAACGAGATGCGCATTATTATATTGGGGGAAAAAGGAGCGGGAAAAACAAGCATAGCACGAAAACTGGTCGATATTGATGCGGAAATGCCGGGGGAACATGAAAGTACGGAAGGCGTTACGGTTACGTCATGGAGATTCCAAGACAAAAACAGCGCAGACAGTATGAATGTCCATATATGGGACTTTGCCGGTCATGCGATTACCCATGCCGCACATCGCTGTTTTATGTCGGCGAGATGTCTTTACATATATGTTTATAACGGCAGAGTCGAACATAATAACAGACCGGAGTATTGGCTGGAACAAATACGTATCTACGGCGGCAGTTCACCGGTGCTTTTCCTGATTAACAAAAAAGACAACCACAAAGCCGATATTGAACAAAAAACATTAAAGAGAAGTTACCCCAATATTCATAATTATTTCAGTGTTGACGTGGGAAGCGAAGATCATACCGGTTTGGAAGTTTTCCGTAATATGGTTATGGAATTGGTGAGCAGTGAGCCGTCATGGAGGAAACAAGAAATATCTGCGGAGTTTTATCGTGTAAAAGAAGAGCTTCGTTCTTCTTTTGTTAATGAAAAAAGCGATTCGATAACACTGGAACAGTTTTATGAGATCGCCCGGAAAAACGGAATAAGCAAAGACGATTACCATCGGATTTTAAGTGATCTGCACACCTTGGGGATATGTCTTTGGTATGACACGCCGGAAATGTATGAGTTGGATATGCTCGTTTTAAATCCCGCATGGATTACCAATGGGATTTACAGAATGATCAATTGGGGGTTTAACAACGAAAAACATAAACTGTCTGTCGCAGACGGAAAAGGCATATTCAGCTCGGAAGAAGACAGCAGGCGTTATCCCGGCGATAAAATCAAATTTCTTTTTCAGATTATGAAAATATATGATTTGGCATTTTTTTATGATGACAATGACCATAAGGAAAGTCATATCTTCATACCGATCTTACTGCCGAAGGACCGGCCGGAGGAACTGCCGGTTTTCTCAATCAGCGAACGGTTGTCTATGAGGTACGAGGTGGAAAAAGCTTTTCCGCCGAATATTGTATCGCGGGTTATCGTACGTCATAATAATGAGATTAGAAATGAGTCCGAATTATGGCAGAAAGGTGCGGTATTATATTATTCCGAGGGCGATGCGGCGGCACTTTTGATTGAAGAAGAACGCCAGATTACAATATGTATTACCGGACAGGACAAAACATCGTATCTCCTAAAATTAAAAGATACCTTTCATGATATATTTGAAAGCTATAAAGAGATTTACCCGGACTTATTGTATGAGGTGTTATTACCGGATGAACTGAAAAATGCTGTTTCAAACTTATCTCCGCGCGGACAGCATTATATGCCGCCTATGGTTGAGGAGAATCAGATCATTTCCAATGTGGAAACAGGGGTTCCGTTTGTCGATAAATTTTTGAAAAATACATTTTCTTTGGAGAATACTGCTTCGGCATATGGGATCAATATCAATATCGTAAACAATAACAATCCGATTATCGCCGGTGACAGTGCTACAATCACAGGTAATACGATGTCGGTGAACAACAATATATACAATGAGTGTACCTTTGAGTTACAAGGCGAGATGAATAATCTGAAAAAAGAACTGAAAAAGGCGGGGTTTCATGAAGAAGCGGACGACATAGAAGTGGTGGTTGATTCGGTTTCGGAAATGCAGGAGGTTCTGGATGCGGATACGGACGAGGACAAAATAGAAGGGGTATTAAAGCAAAAAGGGATTCTAAAAAGAATCCAGTCCTTTTATGATGAAATTACCGATGAAAATTCGGAGCTGTCTAAAAAAATCGCGAAAATACATAACGGCGCCAAAAAAGTACAATCCCTCTTACGTACCTATAATGCATTGGCTGATTTGATACCGGTTGTGAAACTGCCGAAAGTACCGGAATCCGTATTGAATATCATGAAATAAGTGAGGAAGAAACCGGTAAAACGTATCCATTATTTATTATGCTTTGTCCCGGAATGAGCAATATTACCTGTGATGGTTCTATGGGATTACGGTCAATGATGAAATCCCGCACTTGACAATATCCCATCGGATACTATATAATAGCAGTGCGTTATTAATTTAACAATATCATAGCAGGAGGAGATCAGGTTGGGCAGAGTATATAACTTTTCAGCGGGACCGGCCGTGTTACCGGAGGCAGTATTAAAAGAAGCAGCAGAAGAAATATTGGATTATAACGGGTCGGGTATGTCCGTTATGGAAATGAGTCACCGTTCCAAATTTTTTGAAGATATTATTGAATCGGCAGAGAAGGATTTACGGGAATTAATGAATATTCCGGATCATTATAAAGTATTGTTTCTGCAGGGAGGCGCCTCACAGCAGTTTGCCATGATACCGATGAATCTTATGAAAAATAAAAAGGCTGATTTTATTGTAACCGGACAGTGGGCAAAAAAGGCATACCAGGAAGCCGCAAAATTCGGCGAGGCAGTTAAAATTGCGACCTCGGAGGACAAAACATTTTCCTATATTCCTGATTGTTCCGATCTTCCCGTCAGCGAAGATGCGGACTATGTTTACATATGTGAGAATAACACGATTTACGGAACGAAGTTCAAGACACTTCCGAATACAAAAGGGAAGGATCTGGTGGCGGACATTTCCTCCTGTATTTTGTCCGAGCCGATTGACGTAACCAAATACGGATTGATTTTTGCGGGAGTTCAGAAAAATGTCGGTCCGGCGGGCATGGTTATTGTAATTATCCGCGAGGATTTGATATCGGAGGATTTAGAAAAATGCGTTCCGACAATGCTTCAATATAAAACGCATCATGACGCCAAGTCACTTTATAATACCCCGCCTGCTTATAACATCTATATTTGCGGAAAGGTATTCAAATGGGTCAAGAAGCTTGGCGGTTTGAAAGCGATGCAGAAAATAAACCGGGAAAAAGCTCAGGTTTTATATGATTTTTTAGACCGGTCAAGCTTATTTCAAGGAACGGTTCGCAAAGAAGACCGTTCATTGATGAATGTACCGTTTGTTACCGGAAGTGACGAGCTGGACGCAAAATTTGTAAAAGAATCCAAAGCCGCCGGATTTGAGAACCTAAAGGGACACCGTACGGTCGGCGGTATGAGAGCAAGTATTTACAATGCCATGCCAAAAGAAGGAGTGGAAGCTTTGGTACGGTTTATGGAAAAATTTGAAAAGGAGAATCCATTATCATGAATGTAAAAGTAAATTGCCTGAATCCGATTGCCAAAGTGGGATTGGATAATTTTTCAGACCAATATGAAATCAGTGACGACTTTAAATCAGCGGAAGCGGTTTTAGTAAGAAGTGCCTCAATGCACGATATGGAATTATCCGAAAACCTTTTGACGATTGCGAGAGCCGGAGCCGGGGTTAATAATATTCCTTTGGATGCCTGTGCCGAAAAGGGTATCGTTGTATTTAATACGCCGGGAGCAAATGCAAACGGTGTAAAGGAGTTATTTGTGGCAGCTTTAATGCTGACAGCCCGTGATATTGCCGGAGGAATGAACTGGGTAAATGAAAACAAAGACGATGCGGAAATCAATAAGAAAATGGAAAAGGCGAAAAAGCAATTTGCCGGAACAGAGGTACGCGGTAAAAAGCTCGGCGTTATCGGTTTAGGTGCGATCGGTGTTTTGGCGGCGAATATCGGTAATCGTCTTGGAATGGATGTTTACGGCGTCGATCCGTATTTGTCCGTAGAAAATGCCCTTAACATGTCCAGAGATGTAACCATGGTAAAGACATACGATGAGATTTATAACGTATGTGATTATATAACGATTCATGTACCGTTAAATGATGAAACAAAAGAAATGCTGAATAAAGACGCATTCCAAAAGATGAACGGGGCAGTAATTATCAATCTTTCCCGCGACATTTTAGTGAATGATGACGACATGAAAGAAGCATTGGCATCCGGGAATGTCAGGAAATATGTAACCGATTTCCCCAATGCCAAAACGGCGAACATGAACGGGGTGATTGCAACACCCCACTTAGGGGCTTCCACTGAGGAATCAGAAGATAATTGTGCGATTATGGCAGTCAATGAAGTCCGTGATTTCATTGAAAACGGTTCGATTATCAATTCGGTGAATTATCCCAGATGTGATGTCGGCGTCCTTTCTGCGAAGAGCCGGATTACCGTATTACATAAAAATGTACCCAAAATGCTGACCCAGTTTACCGGAATCTTTTCGGACGAAGGGATCAATATTGAAAATATGATGAATAAAAGCCAAGGCAATTATGCGTATTCCGTATTCGATATTGAAGCGGAGGTTCCGGCATCCTTTGTTGAAAGGCTGAAAACAATCAAGGATGTCATACGGGTAAGAATCATTGGTGCCTGACAGGATATACAAATAAGTTGATAACAACGGTTGCTTCTGTGACCGTTGTTTGCATATATGACGGGGCAGGGGAGGAAGTTTCCGGTTTCCCCGCCCGTTTATAAAAATGACTTAGGGGTGAGAAATGATATGACATATCAGGAAGCAATGGACTATTTGGAACAAGCGAAATCAAGAGGAATCGTAACCGGTCTGGATTGTATGAAAGAGCTTTGCCATAAGTTGGGCAATCCGCAGAATGCCTCCCGTTTTATCCATGTCGGCGGAACAAACGGAAAAGGTTCGGTTATCGCCTTTATCAGCTCGGTACTGAGTGAGGCGGGATATCTGGTCGGACGATATGTTTCGCCCGCTGTTTTTCAGTATGAAGAAATCATACAATTTCAAACAAAGGATTCGATTGAGTATATATCAAAAGATGAAATAACAGAAGGAATAAGCCGCATCAGGGAGGCGGAAAATCAGCTTATGATTGAGGAAAAAAATCTGCCCACACTGTTTGAAATCGAAACAGCCCTTGCATTTCTTACCTTTTCCAAAAGGAACTGCGATATTGTGTTACTGGAAGCCGGGATGGGAGGCAGGCTTGATGCCACAAATATTATTTCAAATCCGACAGCCGTTGTTTTGACAGCCATTGATTTCGATCATATGGCGTTTCTCGGAGATTCCATTGAAAAGATAGCCGAGGAGAAAGCCGGTATTATAAAGGAGAACTCGCCGGTTATAACGGCGGAACAGCCGGCAGAAGCAATGCATATACTTGAGGAAGCCTGTGATGACAAAGGGGCGACCCTCACGAAAGTAAAAAAGGATGAAATAAAGATACGTTCAGCGGATTTGGAAGGGACGGGTTTTTTATACGAAGGGGAGAAGTATTTTATCCGTCTTCTCGGAGAACATCAGGTTTGGAATGCGGCTCAGGCGGTTGCGGCGGTAAGAAGCCTGACGGACTTCCGGATAGGGAAAGAAAACATGGTGTCCGGTCTGAAAAAGGCAGAATGGAAAGGGCGGCTTCAAGTGATCCGGCAAAACCCTCTGGTTATCGTTGACGGGGCACATAATCAATCGGGGGCAAGACAGTTAAGATATGCTCTTAAAACATATGCTGCCGCCAGGAAGATCATTGGCATCATAGGAGTCTTTGCAGACAAGGATTATGAGGCGGTATGCCGGGAGGTATTGCCTGTGATGCAAAAAGCCTCGGTGGTTCCGACGGCAGGGGAACGGGCATTATCTGCGGATATTTTACTGCATGTCGCAGGCAATTATGTTTCCGATGTCAGGAAAGAAGAAAATATCGTTCAGGCATATAAAAATTGTCTGTCGGAAGCGGAAAAAGAGGATGTCATAGTTATTTTTGGTACATTATCCATATTGAAGGACTTGGTTACAGGGGAATAAATTCTTCCCGCATAATCCATTTGAAAACCATGGAACCAATGCATGATAGATATAAATTATGGATATAAATTATTCGATTGGGCTGTTGAACATGGAAGTCGGATATAGTATAATGAGAGCATTATCAGAGGGTAAGGAAAGTTAATTCATTACAGCAAGGAGAGGAAGACCATGGACAGGGAAAAGATAAAACAAGCGGTCACACTATTTCTGGAGGGAATCGGAGAGGACGGAAACAGAGAAGGATTGATTGATACACCGGAAAGAATCGCCGGTATGTGTGAAGAAATCTTCGGCGGTATCGGTACCGATGCAACGTGTCATTTAAGCAAAACCTTTTCTTCGGAATTAACCAACATGGTAGTGGAAAAGGATATTTCATTTTATTCCGTTTGTGAACATCATTTACTTCCTTTCTTTGGGAAAGTACATATTGGATATATACCGGACGGAAAAGTTGTCGGACTGAGCAAAATAGCACGAACGGTAGAGGTTTTTGCAAAACGTCCGCAGATACAGGAACAATTAACGGAACAAATTGCAGAGGCAATCCAAACGGTACTGAAGCCAAAAGGTGTTATGGTTAAAATAGAGGCGGAACATTTGTGTATGTCAATGAGAGGTGTGAAAAAGCCGGGGACAATAACATCTTCCTATACGGCAAAGGGAATTTTTGAAACCAGTCAGGAATTGCGTCAGATGTTTATGGAAATGATAAGATAAAGAAGCTTTCCTCTTACATAAAAACATATGTGGAACGGAGATTTATATGAAGATTGGAAATCGGGAGTTTACATTCGGAAAGAAAGTTTATGTTATGGGAATTCTGAATTGTACGCCGGACTCATTTTCAGACGGGGGAAAATATAACAATACGGATCAGGCATTAATGCAAACGGAGAGAATGATAGCAGAGGGAGCCGCGCTGATTGACGTCGGCGGGGAATCAACACGTCCGGGGCATGTCCGGATTTCGGATGAGGAAGAAATATCACGTGTTTTACCGGTTATCAGAGAAATTAAAAGAAGATTCGACATTCCGCTTTCGATTGATTCATACAAATCCGAAGTAATCAAGGCGGCGCTGGACGCCGGTGCCGATATGGTAAATGATATCTGGGGCTTGAAAAAAGATAAAAAAGCGGCGGAAGTGACAGCAAAGTACGGCGTACCGGTTTGTCTTATGCATAACCGTGAGAATACGGACTATAAGGATTTTTTAGGGGAGGTATGTTCGGATTTAAGGGATTCCGTTCAAATTGCCGAAAAAGCCGGTATTAAAAGGGAAAAAATCATACTGGATCCGGGAGTGGGATTTGCAAAAAGCCATGAACAAAATTTACAAATCATCCGTCATTTGAATCGACTGAAAGAACTTGGCTTTCCGGTTATGCTTGCGGCATCGAAAAAAAGAGTGATCGGTCTGACGCTTGATTTGCCGGTTGATGAGAGATTGGAAGGTACGATAGCCGTATCGGTCATAGGAGCGATGGAGGGCTGTGACTTTATTCGGGTTCATGATATAAAAGAAAATATCAGGGCTTTATGGATGGCTGAAGCCGTGATGAATGCATAGAAACAGGGGGTGCTTATGGATCAGATACGGATTAAGNNTCACGGAATCAAAAAAGAAGAAAATGTACTGGGTCAGAAATTCTTAGTGTCCGCTG
The DNA here is from genome assembly GCA_002293545.1 of Lachnoclostridium sp. UBA933. Taxonomy (GTDB): domain Bacteria; phylum Bacillota; class Clostridia; order Lachnospirales; family Lachnospiraceae; genus UBA933. The sequence continues at coordinate 10,565 of DBDL01000112.1, forward strand.
TTTTTTACACCAATATTAAAGAAGCCGGCAGTAAGGACGATATCAAGGCTTCGATTGATTATTCCAAAGTAGCTTATTTTATTAAAGAATATATGAAAGAGCATACGTATCGCTTGATTGAATCCGTAGCGGAGCATTTAAGTACGGAACTGCTTCTTACTTTTCCATTGATAAAAAAGATATGTCTGACCGTAAAAAAGCCATGGGCTCCGATTTTACTTCCGCTGGATACGGTTTCGGTAAAGATAGAACGCGGCTGGCATAAATGCTATATCGGTATCGGCTCCAATATGGGTGACAGAAAAAACCATATACAAAAGGCTGTCGAGGACCTGAGAAGTGACAGAAAAATAAAAGTCATCCGGTGTTCCGAATGGATGGAAACAAAACCATACGGTAATGTCCGGCAGGAGGATTTTTTGAACGGCGCGGCCGAAATAGATACCTTATATGAGCCGGAGGAATTATTGGAACGGCTTCACGAAACAGAACATAAAGGCGGACGCGAGAGAAAGAGTAAATGGGGACCGCGGACGATTGATCTTGATATTTTACTATACGACAAACAAATTATTACAGAAAAGGATTTGGTGATTCCCCATCCGGAAATGCATAAAAGGATGTTTGTATTAAAACCGCTTGAAAGTATAGCGCCGTGGGCAGTACATCCGGTATTCGGGGAAACGGTAGCGGCATTAACTGCCGGATGCCGTAAGGACAGCCAAAACAATGACCAACAGGGCAATTAAAATGTTTCTCTCATTAAAATCAATAAAAATAAACACAAAACGGTCACAAACAGATAACAGATTCATCATAATTCATTGTTATATTAATAACAGTTCATCAAAAAACAGATGCTATAACAGGTTGAAGGAGGAAAGAACATGGAACAAGGATCGAAAAAATCCAAATTGAAAAAATTCTTGGCAGGATTATTGATCATTGGATTATTAAGCGGCATGGGGTATTATGGTGCCGGACAAGTGAAGTCAACCGCACAAAGCGCGGAAGGAAAAATAGCGAGTACGGCTCCGGCAAACAATCCGATCGCAGAAAATGACGGGGTTTCTCGTGTTGCGGAGGCAGTGCTGCCGTCGATTGTACAAGTCCATGTAACATCAATGCAGACCGTCAGTGATTTTTTCGGAAACGAATATGAGCAGGAACAAGCAGGCATGGGTTCCGGAGTTATTGTCGGACAGGATGAAGATACGGTGTTTATCGTTACAAACAGTCATGTGGTACAAGGCTCGACAAAAGTAGAAATCCAGTTTAACGACGGGAAAAAAGCAACCGCCACAGCAAAAGGTTCAAACAGTATCGCGGATTTAGCCGTGGTGTCGGTAAAAATGAGTGATTTATCAAAAGAAACCATATCACATATAAAGGTTGCCCAGTTCGGCAACAGTGATGAGGCGAAAGTCGGTCAGCAGGTAATTGCGGTTGGCAATGCTTTGGGATACGGTACAAGTGTTACGGTCGGGTATTTAAGTGCAAAAGAAAGAGATGTCGAGTTTGAGGACGGTACACGCACCCTTTTACAGACAGATGCGGCAATCAATCCGGGGAACAGCGGCGGCGCTTTGGTTGACAGCACCGGAAGGATGATTGGAATCAATTGCGGCGGTGTGGTTGCTGTTGAAGTGGAGGGGATGAAATATGCGATACCGATTTCCGATGCGATACCAATTATTAAACGCCTGATGACACAAGAACCAAAACCGGAGAGTGAAAAGGCATACCTTGGAATTATCGGAAAGGAGATTACCGCCGAAATCGGTAATAATTACGAAATTCCGGAAGGTGTCTACATCAACAATGTAACGAAAGGTTCTCCGGCGGAAAAAGCGGGACTGAAAAGCGGAGATGTGATTATAGCAATTGATGATACCAAGATTCATAACACGCAGCAGCTTCAAGACAAATTGGCAGAAAAAGAACCGGGTGATTCTGTGATGATAACAATCGCAACGGATAATGGAGGTGGTTTTATCGAAGATAGAGTCAGGGTTATTTTGGGGAAAAGGAGTGAAGAAAGTGCCGGACAAGGGCAAAGGGAGTAGATATTAATAAGGACTCGGGGAGTAAAAGGGCTGTGGGATTTGGCTGATTTCAAATTCCGCAGCCTTTTTTCAATTTAAGAAAAAAGAATCCAAAATCATATTGACAACAAAAAACAGA
>DBDL01000147.1 GCA_002293545.1 Lachnoclostridium sp. UBA933
TTACCACTTCACCATTGCACCATTGATTCTGAACTCATGTTATAGTGAAATCACAGTCCCACTACTTACAGTTGCTCATCTTCGAGAGCATATTTGTTCAAAAATCTCTTTTTAGTTCCTAAAGCTGCCTTCCGGTAATTATATTTAACAAGGTTTTTCTTAGAATCGGCTTTTTGTATCCGCTTATCCTGGGGGATATTATCTATATGGTCGTTAAATGCTTTTACGGAAGAAACTGCCTGCATGGTAGTCCCTGAATAAATAAAGTAAAACCAATCATCACCTGCTTCAAAATACATCTGCATGGAAGTTTTAGCACTACGTCCCGAGCCGGTCTTTTTGACTTCGATCAGTCCCGGAACATATTTATTTACTTCTTTTGCTCCACAAATGGCAATTCCAATATCTCCATTACTGACAAATGCCCGTTCATCCTGATTCCATGCCATATCAATATCTGCAACCAATAAACTATATTCTAAGGAACTTGGCAGTTTTGGAAAATGGTAATATCGGGCTAATTCAGGGTAGACTTTATCATATTCGGTTTTTCCCATCAATTCTTTTAAGGCAGTTTGATAATGACGCATTTCGAGTACCTCTATCCCTTGAAGATTATGTGAAGATTCTATAGCCTCTGACATTACACCCATAGCATCTTTACTAAAAAAGAAATCTATAGCTACTGCAATTTCAATAGCAGCCGAATCCTGTTGAATATAATTGATGGCATTCCCAATCGGAATAAAGCCTACACGCCCCATATTGGTTCCCAAGTCCAATTTTCCTTCACCCCTGGCAATACAGTCTTTCTTGCTTAAAGAAACAATATTACCATCCAATTCCAGATCATCAATCTTTTCCCGTGAAGTAACAATATACGATTCGGTTTCCTTATGGAATGTCAGGTAACCATTTGCCGCGATATATTCCAAATCATTTAATTGATTTTTAGATCGCCCAAATGCTGTATAAATATGTCCGCCTTGGGCAGCAGAAACAATAGCAGCTACTACAGGACGATTATTTATATCTTTTACTTTGTCATTAATAGGAATCAACACCGAATCAGGATTGATAATACCCGAAAAACGAATGGGAGCATACGTATTTGTATCGCAAGAATATAATAAAATAACAGCTCCGTTATATGTCAAAAATTCTTCTTCAGCACTTAACAGGACATTTCCAAAGTATCCGAAATGAGGATTTAAAGTATNNTGCAACCTTACCCGAAGCACGTGACTGCAAAGAGCGGTTTACCCAAATAGAATCAAGCAATATTTCCTGTTTTTTTTCCAATTCATCCACATAATTGTAAAATCCGGAACCGTTATATGATTTGCGAGAGCCGATATTAATTCCCGCTTTGAAAAGTTCATGGTACTTTGAATCGGTATTTGCCAACACTTTACTATTATCCAATCTTGCTATTTCGGCACGTTTATAAATCTTGACAATTCCATTAAAGGGGAAAATAGCAGCATCTGCCACTTCAATAAAACGAACGCCTTCTGAGGTAATCTCATATTTCTTAAAATCATACGATGCTTTTGTTGTAGTAAATTGCAGAGAATCCTGTGCCGGATGAATAGAAATCATCTCATTGCCAAAAGAACGCATTTGATACAAGTCTTTAATTTCCGTATTGGCAAAATCCGTATTAGCATAAGGGTCTTCATACCGGAAATCCAATCTGTTCTCAGCAACTAACCAATCAAACTCCTTGGAACGGGTAGTAAACATATTGATAGGGAATACAACCGAAACAGGTCCTTCGTTAGCAATAAAATTCCCCCGCCCCTTATCCAAATCCACATGGGCTTTATGATTGGTCGCCTTAAAATGGTAATCATCCGAAAGGGAATCATACAAAACAATATCTAAAGCCGGAGCACGCAATTCGTGATGCAAAAACGTATAGTCTTTGCTGGTCATCTCCGAAATATTATACCGGAATTTTCCCGAACCTTCTACTCCACCATACGAAACTATCAACTGTCCATCCAAAGTAGAATGATCATACATTCTGAAAAGACTGTTGGTATTGTTCACATACATCTTATCATTATAAGGCTCCCAGTGAGCATACGTATTTTTCGCCCTTGCAGGAGGATATTCCGTCCCTGTTTGCTGGGCATCAATTCGATATGTATCAAACATGGCATTCATTGAATCTAAAAAGAACAACATGTTTTTTCCTTCTGCATGTGATTGAGCATAATCCAAGGTCCCCGTACAACGCAAACCCAAATTACTTAAATCTATCTTGGAAGTAAATGTTCCACGCCCTTCGTAAGCCGGAAGCCCGTCCGAGCCGGTGTTGTAAACAAAACCCAAAGAAAAATCAGGACGGACTTTTAGAGGCATGTGAATATCGGGGAAAATTCCACCCGAATGCAAATATCCGTCAAACAATAAGGAATCGGTATCAAAGTCATCCAAATCACGAATTGTAAACTGATCGGCAGCAAAATAAAAACGCTCCCTGTCATAAGCACCACCATAAACAAACGAATGGTCATAATATACTTTCCCTGGTGACTTACTTTCAAAGTACGGATACCCTTTCGTTTCTAATCTTCCCGATTTATTATTGGGTTGGTCAACATACAAAGTCCCGGAAATATCCTGTATATAACTTCTCACTTTTACCAATGGATACTCATCCCGCATATTAGGCTCATAGTTTACTTTATCTTCCGTATAGAATACAATGGAATCAATTACGGTAAAATCCATTGAAAACTGGCTATAGTTAAACTTGCTGTTGCTTACCCAAAAATCAAACAATCCGGCTATAACATTTCCGCCAAAGAGAAAATCCCTGTTTTTCTGTACTGTGACTTTTCCTTCGGTTGGGGCTATACTGACAATTTGTTCATCGCTAATAACAATCAAATCCACTCCGTTAACCGTAAGGTCATAATTAAGTAAACTCAGTGAAGCATTGGATTTATTGGCTCCTACCAAAGAGCGAAATTCCAAAATGTCATAATCCTTTTTATTAACATCATTCAAGAGGTAATTACCCAATTTCTGACGATATGTGATTTCATTGGTTAGCACATTAAAGTCTATAAATCCATATTCTACAAATTGGAAAATAAGACTTTGAACATCCGTTTTGGAATAACCAAAATGACGGACAATTTCATCCAGTGTTGCTGTTCTTACTTTATTTACCCGGAAATATTCATACAATGTATGCAAAGGATTTACGTCCGACATTCCCTGCATACGCTCTATACGTCCACGTGTGAAATAATTGAAGGACTCGAAAACAGCACTTGTCTGTTCACCAGGACCCGGCAAAGCCGTAAATTCGATATTAGCATCTTTCAATTTCCAATGAATGGCTTCTGCAAACATCTCCAATTGATGATAGGAATTGAAAAACGGCATCCTTTCCGACCCATTTCTTCCTCTGGTAAGCCATATTTCCCGAATCTCTGGATTATATTTCATCTCTATAGCAGAATGATAAATAGAATCTTTATCCATAAAAATCACCATATTACACAAAGTACCGGAAGCCTGGTCTTTACGCAAAACCAAAGAAGACGCTTTGATTTTTATTACCGGTTGACCTTCCTTTTCAAAAATAAGAGTGGCCAGATTCTCCGCATCTCCCTGTCCCATAAAGCGCGAACCACGCACATAAATTCCTCCCTGATAGCTTACTTCATGGTATAGATTGTCTATCTTAACATTTTTTTCATAAGAGGTAAAACGGGGATAGCTCGCTTTTTCTTCATCGACCTCTGTTGTCATAATTCGTTCTTCCAATACTCCCCGTAAAGGTTGAGAAAAATAATTCGGATTGTGGTACAACACATCAGGAATTTCAATGTGAAGCGAACGCGTTGAAATAGTATATTGTTCAAAAGAAGCATAAACGTCGCTACTGCCTGCCTTTTGCCAGTCGATTGTTCCTTTTTTACCCACAAAGGTTGAACTTGTCGGCACAAAATATCCCGAAGTGTTTTTTATGCTAACACTGTCTTTGCCATTTTCAGCAACAATATGTAACTTCGGAAAAATAACTTTGGGCACTGTATCAAAATCGAAATAATAAGAAGATGCCTCCCTGAATCTCCAGCTTGTATTAGCCGTATAAGTATTGAAAACATTGTCTTGCATAATACTTCGGTATGTCTCCAACACATTGAGATATTGATTAATCGTATTATTTTCTACACAATATTTTAGACTGCGGATAAAAGCGTTATAGCTTTTGCTGGACTGATTCGATTCTGCCAATGCTTTGTAAGTCTTTATAAAATCGCTGAAATGCGGGACAGGGTTCATTTTCCGCTTCAGCAT
>DBDL01000096.1 GCA_002293545.1 Lachnoclostridium sp. UBA933
TTTTTTTCTGTTCACTCATGCCAATTCCTCCTTTGAAAGCTGTGAAGACGCAATTTCATTATATTGTTCACAATGATTAAGAAGCTCCCTATGTGTTCCTTTTCCGACGATTTTTCCGTCATCCAGTACAATAATCTGCTCTGCGTTCATGATGGTGCTGATTCTCTGTGCCACAAGGATTACCGTACTGTCCCCCGTTTTTTCTTTTAGCGCTTTCCTCAAAGCTACATCCGTCTTGAAATCCAATGCGGAAAAACTGTCATCAAAGATAAAAATATCGGGTTTTTTTACAAGCGCCCTTGCAATCGAAAGACGCTGCTTCTGCCCTCCGGAAACATTGGTTCCGCCTTGGGTGATTTCAGAATCATAATCGTCGGGTTTCTCATTTATAAAAGCATCGGCTTGGGCAACCGCCGCGTATTCTTTTAATTCTTCATCAGTGGCATCTTTATTCCCGTACCGGAGGTTGGAGGCAATGGTGCCCGAAAGCAATGCGCCCTTTTGGGGTACAAAACCAATCCGGTCACGCAGATCAAATTCCGATACCTCTCTTACATCCACACCGTTCACCAAAACCGCTCCGTCCGTCACATCATAAAAACGCAGAATCAAATTGGCAATCGTCGATTTTCCGGAACCGGTCGCTCCTATCAATGCCGTTGTTTCCCCCGGTTTTGCAACAAACGAAATGTTTTCGACCGCATATTCGTCCGCGTCCTCTCCGTACCGGAAGTTTACATTCTGAAATTCCACATAACCTTTCTTTTCCGCTGCAAATTCTTTTGGATTCTCCGGATTCTTTATCGTTTGCTCCGAACCCAATACGTCTGCGATACGGCCGGCGGAAACCGACGCCCGCGGAATCATGACAAACATCATGGAAATAAATAAAAAGCTCATAATCAACTGCATTGCGTATTGGATAAATGCCATCATATCCCCGATTTGCATGGCGGAATCAGAGATTCTGTCGGCTCCGATCCATACAATCAATATCGAAATACCGTTCATAATAAACATAACCGCCGGCATCATCACCGTCATAACACGGGAGATAAACAGATTCAGCTTTGTCAGGTCCGTATTTGCCTCATCAAACCGCTTTGATTCGTGTTCCCGCGTACCGAATGCACGAATAACGAGCAATCCGCTTAAAATCTCCCTCGACACAAGGTTCAGCCGGTCAACAAGCTTCTGGATGATTTTGAATTTCGGCATGGCAACAATAAATATAAAAAGTATCAGCGCAAAGAGAAGCACAACGGCAAGTGCCAGAATCCATGACAGGGAGGGGGACTTGCGTACCGACATGGAAATACTTCCGATTGCCATAATCGGGGCATAGCAAATCATGTAGGTTCCCATCATAAGCAGCATCTGCACCTGCGTAATATCATTGGTGGTTCGTGTAATCAGTGAAGCGGTGGAAAACTTATCAAACTCTGCGTTGGAGAAATCGCCAACCTTGTGGAAGATATCCCTTCTCAGATTCCGCGCAACCCCGGCGGAGGTTCTGGACGAACAAAAGCTTACAAAACAAGATGCCAGTCCTCCCAATAAGGCAATCAGGAGCATTCGGATACCGATTTCCCATATGTATGAGGATTGCACCTTGTCCGCATCCCCGCCCAGCTCCGTATAAAAATTCTTTGAAAATGCAACCNNCCCCGCTTTGCAATAAAAAGGTATGATCCATTCCGGCGGCATTTTCATGCGCAGAAGCAATGACCTCCGGCGGCAGTTTATCAAATGCCTGCTGCATTTTATAAACCTCCGAAAAATCAATATCCACCATATCGGTTTCACTATTTTGAGCAGTTTCCTGCCCCGGATTTGTATCCTGCCCCTGACCGGACTCCTCGGAAGTTTCCCTCATCACGTTCAGGAACGTCCATGCGGAAACACCAAAGGCTTTGTCTAAGGCGTCGTTATAAAACTTACGGACATAAAAATCCTGTCCTTTTGTTTTCTCATAAAGAACCTCATAGATTTCACCGTCTTCATTTTTATCATTCGGATGCACCAACTCATAACTGTTGTTTACCAGATCAATTTCATCCTCCGACATAAAGGTCTGCATGAGCTTCATACCGTCCTGACTGATAACATCGGGTGCGGCATGTTCGATTCCGCCCTGCTGTAATCCCACCGTCACAATATCTGACATCAGATTCGGCAGGTTCAGCTCACAAAACGCCTGTATAAACAGTAAAGCTACTGTTATAAGAAACAGCATCAAAAAAGGTTTCATGTAACGTACTAATCTTGTCATTTTTTCATCCTCCCGTCTAAATGACACCGGCACGATAATCAATACCGGAAATAATTTGTACCGGAAATTATCATTCTGCGTAATACGAATCAATCTTTCCTATTGCATAAAAAAGTCAAAACAACGGACATTAATCCACATCTGATTGATTTCAGCACTTTTTTTCTTATTGAAATATTCCATAACCGTACAGCGTTTCAGCACTTCTTCCGACGGATACTGTGTAAGCAGCCCCCCGTCTGTTTCTCCGGCATCTGCCGTAATCACATATTCTTCATCCGTTNNCTCCGGTAAAAAAATGACCGATATCATATTCTATCGTATCCTCTGCGTCTTCCTCTGCCCCGTAATACCAATCAGCATAGTCAAAAACCATCGGGTCCTCTCCGCCGGATATAACGGAAGTATAGCCGATATAGTACATGTTTCTGACCACATTTTCCGGTTTGGAAATGAAATTCACAAAGGCTTCCGCCGCTTGCTTTTTCTTATTATCGTCCCGAATCCCGTCTTTCAGCATGACCCAGCCGTCAAACCAGAGATTACCGCCCTCCCGCGGTACGGTATAGCATAAGTCTGTCCCTTCTTCACTTGCTTGTTCCATCGTATATACGGCATCTCCCGACCACTGGTAATTTGCCGCCACCTTTCCGGTCACCATATCCGCTTTCCCGCTGTCGGATTCAAAGGAATACACATTCCCTTTTATATTCTTCAGTAACCGTTCCGCACTTTGTATCGCCGCGTCGGAGGTATCATTTAACTCTGCTTCCAATTTACTTTCATAATCCGGAGCGGAGAGAAACGCGGGGTCTGTCAGAAGCTCTGATTTGAGGATGCCCAGTGCCGCAAAATAAGAATCCCTTACATTATCTTTTATCGTAACCCGCCTGAAAAAGTCCGGATTATTCAATACCTTCCATGTGGAAGCCTCCTCTTTGCTTATAATATCCGGATTATAGATGATTCCGGTTGTTCCCCACATATAACCCGCGGCGTATTTGCTCCATAGCTCGCCGCCGATCTGATGGGTTTCAAATATCCTCCTGATATAAGAAGAAACACCGTTGATATAGTAATTTTCAGGTCTGCTTTCATCAAAAAAGGTCTTTGAATACGGTTCCAGACGCTTCTCCGCCATCAATTTCATAATCATATATTCGGAGGGACAAATCAAATCGAACGTATCTCCCAGAGTCAATTGGTTATAAATATCCTCATTCGTCCCAAACGTTGAATATTCTACCCTGACCTTTACCCCGTACTGTTCATAATACCATGCTTCAAAGTCTTCCCACAGGGGATTTACCCCTATGATTTCTGTTTCGTCGGATAAATCAATCACTTCGTCCTCTTCCCAGCCGCCTTCATCTATATATTCTTCCCAATTACATATCCGCAGCACAACCTCCGATGCCTCTTCTTTATTTCCGCATCCTGCTGTACAGACCAGAATCAAAAACAATATCAAATAATACTTACGGGTTTTCATTCGGTTTCTTCTCCTTTCCGGAAAGTATATTCATGCAAATGACAACGGCAACAATAACAAGAAACGCAACCGTTGACAATGCCCATAATGCGGTTTTGATTTCTGTTCTCGACCCCTTTGTCGCATTGACCACATACGTGCTGATCGTATCAAAGGTTGCCGGCTTGGTATAGGTTGTTACAAAATAATCATCCATGGAAAGCGTCAGTGCCATAACGAATCCGGATAAAATGCCGGGAATCAGCTGCGGCAGCACCACTTTGCGGAGGGCCTTCCCCGGTGTCGCACCCATATCAAGCGCCGCCTCATAGATACTGTTGTCCAGCTGTTTTAATCTCGGCATAACCGACAGATATACAAAGGGAACCGTCAGCACAATATGCCCCGCCACTAACGGGATATACGTATCTTTACTGATTCCCAGCACAACAATCAAAAGGATACAGATTGAAAAACCGATCACCACATCGGCATTTACCACCGGGATATAGTTTGCCGTATCAATAAAAAGGTGCGTCCCTTTTTTTGAATAATGGGAGCCGATTGCCCCCGTTGTCCCCAATACGGTAGCCAGAACGGCGGATACCAAGGCAAGCAATAGCGTATCCGTTATCATCCCGGTGATTTCCGGCGTAGTAAAAAGGAATTTATAATTTGACAGTGAGAAACTTCCCTTCGCGCCGATTGTTTCCGCATCGGTAAAGCTGTAAAGCGCCAATGTGATAATCGGCAGATATATAAATAATAATACGATGAAAAGACCTGAATACAAACGAATTTTCTTCATGATACCACCCCTCTTTGACCGCTCCGTTTATCATGTGAGCTGTTTGTGGACAGCATTGCCGTAATAATCATGACCAGTAGGACGAGAGAAATCATCGAACCGTTATTCCAGTCGTAATTGTCAAAATAACTTCCGATCAGACTTCCCATAATATATGTGCTGTTATGCATCATATCCAAAATGACATAGTTTGTCATGGCGGGCAAAAAAACCATTGTCACTCAGCTTACGATTCCCGGAACGGATAACGGAAGCGTTACTTTTAAAAATACATGAACCGGATTTGCCCCCAAATCTGCCGCCGCTTCCATATAATCGCCGTCCAGCTTGAGCAGTACGGTATAGAGCGGAAAAATCATGAAAGGAAGAAAATCATATGTCAAACCCACAATCGTATTGAAGAACGGATAATATGCTAAATTCCCCTCCAATGCCGATAGGATTTCCCTTAATGCGGTCATCCTCAGGGTAAAGTTTATCCACATAGGGACAATGAATAATAAAATAAGTGCCGTATGTTTTTTTAATGCGCTTCGGGCAAGTATATAAGCAACGGGATAGGCAATCACCAGACAAAGAAGCGTTGTAATCAATGCCGTCATTACACTGTAAAATAAAGTACCGAGCGTATTGACGCTGCGAAAGAAAGCGAGAAAATGCTCCGCGGTAAAAGCCCCGGAACCATCTGTAAATGCATAATATACCAGTACCGCAGCCGGCAGTATGACAAAACAAACCAAGAATACGATATAGGGGATACCGAGTTGTTTTCTTGTAAAATAACGAATCATACCTTTTCCTTTCTGCCCAATATGATTTTATCGGGCGGAATCACCAGACTGACATAATCTTTTTTGTTCCATAAATACTCGTCATTCAGCACAAAGGTAACACCGGTTTTTGTTTTTATTGTGTAACTGTAATGATCCCCTTTATAGATGATAGAATCAATATTGCCGCATATTTTCCCTTCATTTTCATCATCGCTCATGGTAATATCCCCGGCTTCAATGGTAACTTCTACCTCCGTGCCTGCCGGATAAACCATCTCCGTACCGCATTCAAACTCTTCGTCCGCAAACTTCACCGTATGATGTTTGGTAATGACGCCGTCAAAACGGTTTGCCACAGAGTCCACCGGCATACAGTGAATCCCGTCCGGCTCAATACACATACCGACCGCATCACCGACACGATAAGTTTTTGTGCTCTGTATGATCATTTCATTCTGACCGGTCAGTACCGTTGTTTCATAATACATTCCCTTAAACACCGCAGATATGATTTCCCCGGTCAGATGTCCTTTCTCCGGCGGCACCATCATAACATCCTCCGGACGGACGACAACATCCACCGTACTGCCGGATTCCATATCATCCAGACATTCAAATTCAGCTCCGCAAAAGGTTACCCTGCATTTTCCGGTCATGACCCCGCTGAAAATATTGCTGTCCCCGATCATGTCGGCAACAAATGCATTCTGCGGTTCGTTATAAATATCCTCCGGTGTCCCGGTCTGCTGAATCATTCCGTCTGCCATTACAATAATCTTGTCCGACAGCGTAAGCGCTTCTTCCTGGTCGTGGGTTACATAGATAAATGTTATTCCGAGCCTTTCATGCATACTTTTCAGCTCCAATTGCATTTCCTGCCTCATTTTTAAATCCAGTGCGCCTAACGGCTCGTCCAGTAAAAGAATTTCCGGTTCGTTTACAATCGCTCTGGCAATGGCAATTCTTTGCTGCTGTCCGCCGGACAGGGTATTTATTTTTCTTTTTTCGAATCCTTCCAGATCAACAATTTTTAAAACCCGTTCTACCTTTGACCGAATCGCTTCTTTCGTCATTTTTTTCAATTTTAATCCGAAAGCAATGTTATCCGATATGTTTAAATGCGGAAAAAGTGCGTACCGTTGAAACACGGTATTAATTGGGCGAAGATGAGGAGGCATATTACTGATATCGCTGCCGTTCAGCAATATCTTCCCCATCGTAGGCAGCTCCAGTCCGGCAATAATACGAAGCGTGGTTGTCTTTCCGCCGCCGGACGGTCCTAAGAAGGTCACAAACTCCCCCTTCTTTACTTTTAAGCTGATATCCTTTACCCCAAAACTGACTCCGTCCTCAAATATTTTGGTTACTCCCCTTAACTCTATAATGTTTTCAGCCATTGATACTCCGTTCCCGCAAAAATCCTGCGTTTTTTCCGTTTACTTCCGATTATCAGAATACCATATTGTACCTATAAAATGCAATAAAAACTTTATTATTTGTCGTTTCCAAAATGAAATAATCCTTGATTAATTCGGAGATTTTTATTATAATTAAGATATATTACAAAGGTTAGCGGCAGCAGAGGGATAAAGCTTGTGCAATATACGGATTTTACTTGATTCCTGCTTAATTTTTCGTACAAGCCAAAATAATGATGCATTCTTAATGATTTCAGTCAGGAGGATTTGTATGCCATACATATTATCCGGATTTACCGATGAAGCCAGCTCGAATTTTTCAGATCAGCTTCATGTCTGCGACGTAAACGGGATACAATGGATAGAGCTTCGCGGAATTAACGGAAAAAGTGTTTCAGATTTGACACCATATGAAGCAAGGGAAATAAAGAAAGAAATGGATAACAGTAATGTTTCCGTATCTGCCATTGCCTCTCCTTTTGGAAAGGTTGATATTGAAAAGGATTTTCCGTCACATTTAGAAAAATTTAAACGTTCAGTTGAAACCGCACAAATATTGGATGCCAAATACTTTCGTTTTTTTAGTTTTTATCTGCCGGAGGACAAAGACCGGGAACAGTATTATGATACGATTTGCGAGAGAATTGACACCTTTATTGGGCATTCCAACGGCATAACGCTATGTCATGAAAATGAAAGGAATGTCTACGGCAGGGATGAACACTCCTGCAAAAAGCTTTATGATGAGTTCGGTGGCAAAATAAAACTGATTTTTGATCCGGCAAACTTCATACAGCATGGCTCGGATATCGAAAACGCATACCATCTTCTAAAAGATGCCATCGAGTATTTTCATATCAACGACTGTCTTTATGAAAGCCTGCAATATGTTCCCGCCGGATTTGGCGACGGCAAGGTCGAATGGCTGATTGATGCTTTTGATAACAGCGAACGGGATGTATTCCTGTCGGTTGAGCCTCATCTGAAAATATTTAACGGTTATGTCAATCTTCAGAAAGAAGACAAATTACTGAGCAAGTACGTCTACCCGACGACCAAACGGGCTTTTTCCGCGGCGGTATCCGCTTTGAAAGAAGTCCTATATTCTACTTCCTATGAACAGAAAAGAAATTTAAAGAAGGGTTATGATGAATGGGTTCGGAAATGAAACTTCCGAGCCTGTTTATTGTTTTCGGATATCCGAAAACTTGTTATTCGTGTCAGCTTGCCTTTCCTGGTATCTGTAGGTTTCTTCCCTCATCAACTGAAATCCCGTCGGACTGTCGGAGCTTACTTCTGAATACAGCCTTTTCAGCGAATCAATTTTTTCTTTGTCCAAATGCTTTTCAAACACTTTTTGGCAGCACTTTAAATACGTGCTGTTTATTTCAATAACCTTATCGACAAGAAGACGATGTGCTCTCTGATCTTCATCCCGAAAATCCGTTAAAGCCATTATAAATGATGTATAGTCTTTATTAAGATTCTTTATCGTTTCCTTCTCATTCCCAATATGTAATGTTTTATTGTTAGGGTATACCGTTTCTAAAACAGAAATCAGTCTTTCCCCTATTCCAAAGGATAAATAAGCAGTCATATCATTGATACCCGATGTGTTAAAAATATCTATAAAATGCTGAATATAATCCTCTTCTGAAATTCCCAGCGACGTAATCATTGTTAAATCGGCATAACTTTCGTATGTAAGCTGAAAACACGCGTCTATGATATCAATAAGTTCTTTATTCACGTACCATATTTGTCTGTCAAAGTTATATTCATATACTTTAATATTTTTATGATATTTCTCACTATTATTGTTTTGTTTTCTCATATATTCTTCTATTTTATTTTGTATCCCCTCCGATCCGACATAATCCCGCAAAAAATCAGAAGTCACTTCTTTCAGTATCATTTTTACATAATGCCCATAATACCATACACCCTCCGGAAATCCGGTACTTGCTTTCCTACGGTATCCTTTATCTATTTCATCGGCAATAAAATTCACGGTTTTCTGACGTATCTGTTCTCCCTGACCATTTAGTAATTCCCTAATGGCATTATTATAGAGATTTGCTTTATCGTCATTTATAAATTTTCCTGTACCCAATAAATTTTCACTGATAACATAAGCAATCATTTCAACCATACACATAAATCTTTGTTCACGGCAGCGAATGATTTCTCCTGATACATGTGCTGTTTCATGTGCCAGTTCTTTCATTAAAGTTCTTGGCGCAAATAATTTCTTTACAGGTATTCTTACTTTATATAGATTCGTTTTATTAATGATATGGGTATAGTCGAACAGCTTAACGATTTCCATCCTGCGGTATAAATTGGGAGCAAGCAAATACGCATACTCGGATTCCTTGTGCTCACCAATAAAACACTCTGATAAGCTATTGACAAATGACGTATAAAATACGATTAATTTTGCGGGAATATTATACAAAACAACATTGAACCCAAGAGATTTAAAAAACATTTTATCAGCATTTAAACAGCCATTTATAATTGACATAATTCCAGATGTATAGTGCTGTAAGGAGGCATTAAAGATCGCCTGATATTGTACTTTTTTATTCTCGTCAGAGNNCTTTAATAAACAAATCATATACATTACGGATACATGCTAAAACATCAAGGGCAAAATTTTTTAAATCCAGTTGTGTACATGCCGTAAATATTTCCATGAGGGCTTTGTCAATAGAAGCTTCTATTATACTGCTTACTTCATCATTTTTTCTTGTTTCCTGATAACCTTGAAAAATTGACTCCGATTTCTTTTGGCTGCCCCCTTTCTTTTTATGATCCAGGTTTATATGTAAGCAATCAAATTGTATACGCAGACGTAAGCAGGAATCCTTTAAATCATTATTTTGGACTGAAAAAATTCCTTTTCTGATATTTCTCATAAACTTTGACAATCTGCAATGAAAGATATTGATACATATATCCTCATTGCCTAACCTTGAAAAAATGATATATTCATTTTTTCTTCTGGAAACAAACTTACGAACGTTATTCCGATAGACCTGTTTAAAATTATTTTCCACCCATTTCTTAAATTGTTCTTCTTTCGTAACCAATGTACTTATCGTAATTTGCGGTATGATTTCTTTATTATTTTTCACTAACGTATCAATCATGTTTTCATTGATACCAACCAATGAATATGTGTAATAAATATATGCGCACTTCTGCTGAAGAAGCTGTATAAAATATGCTCCCGCCTTATATTCATGGGTTTTAATAAACAAAATCAGATCGTTGCAATCAAGTGAAAAATATAGTTGAAAATCAAATTCCATATTTTCAATTTTGTCATTTTTTTCACTGATTAGCTGATTAATCTCATGTTTATATAACTCATTATTTTTCTTCTTGTCATATAGATATTCGTTTAATTTTTGATAGGATTTATTGAATTCATTTAGATTCATATGATGGTTTCTGTATTTAAACTGGATTGTTGAAATAAACAAAAACGGATAATCCTCATCATCATGAATGCTCCAAAAAGTATCTGCCGAATCACTGTTTGCGGCAATCGCATAAAGGTTTTGCAATGATTCACCGGGTTTTAATTTTTCCGTAATCTCAATCGTGTTATTTTGCATCTCCTCTAAAATCTTATTTTCATTATTAACGGCAGTCAATGTTACGAAATCATGACTTCCAAATGTACGAAAAGAAAGAACATTACTCTGTGACGAATATGGTCTATACTTGTTATTGAATATGCTAATCACCATATAATCCCATGTTGACATTATTTTTCCCCTTTATGCTTAACTCCAATAGTAGCTTGATTTTTCATGTTTAATAAATTTAACGAAACAGTTATTNNGTTTCCGGTTGATAAAAGGATTTTTTAATACTAGATAAGATTTAAAAATATTCCATAAATTCTCAATCCATGCGTCCTCTCCGCAGACAACTTCATTTATATTAAAATAACATTTTGCATTAAACTCTTCTCTTTTCCACTTATCATGTTTCTCATCCATGACGTAATACCATATTTCTGCCAATGTAATAAATATATAACGCCGCTGAAGTTTTAAATCATCATCTCCCCCATTGAAGCACAAAAATATTTGGTCCCTTTCATCTGCGCTTAATTCTTCCATCACGGCGTAAAAACTGGCGGCATAAAATCCAAGGAACGCTTTGTTTTTTGTAAGACGGTTATCGTTGATTCTCTCATGAATCGCTTTTAAATAATATTTAGCAAGTACAAATTTTTCTTCTGTTTTATCCATTATGGTCACAATATCCTTGTATGCATTATCAAAATAAATATAAAAATTATCATCTGTATCTTGTTTTTTAAAAGGTGCTGAATCAAATATACGGATATACTTTTCGATTACGATATCAGCGAAATCATAGATGAATAGTTTGTCATTTGTATTGTTGATTTTTCTTTTTACATATTTAAGCAGATCTGCTTTTTTTTCTTTGTGAATCTTACATTGTTTTATTTGCATGTGCTTTTGATAGTATCTTGAATGACGGCAAACCTGATACATAGAGATTGCAAAATAAATAATCAAAAGGATAAATGTTCCCGTGGAAAATACAAGTGAAACAAGATACGATCCATTTTCTTTCGTGGCATAACTTCCGAAATAATTAAGAAATATTATGTATAACGCCAGATAGTATTGAGTATCCGCTTTCGTCATAACTCCGGTAAATATTGAAATTCCGCCAGCGATAATACTTGATTTGACCAATATATCCAATATAAAAAAGATAAATTTCACAAACTCGCAAATATATTGGTCAATTACTATATTATAAAAAATGGTATAAATAGATGCCGCAAATGCCAAACTTAAAAATACTAAAAAATATATTTCAATAAAACGAACAAAGCATTCTTTAAATATTTTTTTCACTATTTTCAAGCTCACCACCTTCAAAACATAAAAATATACAAAATATAAAAAAGCTATTATTTTACATCTGGATAGTAAAAAATAACTTTTTTCATATCAGTACATTCAAAAACTCCTTAGAGAATGTCTTGGTGTATTATAACTGCTTGTCTGGCAAAAAAATCAATGCATATAATGTATTTTGTAATTATTCTTGTCAAATGTTATTTTGTAGCAACTTTCTCGTTTCTTCATTCAGTTTATACGGATTAGCATCTTGGGGAGTCAGATAAACATGGACATATTCGGTTGCAAGTCTGCGCTCAAGATCAGCAAATGTCGAGCATTCTTCTTTTGTTTCATTTCTCAAATCCCAATATTGGGATTTTTCGTATTGACCTAATAAATGATTATTGGTTTCCGTTTGCATTCGTACCCCTCCAATTAGAACCTCAAGAAAAAATCTCTTGTTAATTATATAAAAAATTCCAACAAATATTCCACAGTTAGAATATTTAGTCTATTCATTATATTACGTTCCGATAATTATGTGCATAATTTCGCAAAATTATACATTCCGCTGATTCAGAACAATAAAATAATATATACACATACATCTTGTTCCATAAAATTACGAATTACATACAACCTATCACAGAATATTAGTCTTGTCAACACCTTTTAATAATTATTCTGTGCCAAAAATTCTGTGCTCACACTTCCCTTTCTTCTGTTTACTGTTTCCGAATAATCCCCCCTGTTTCCTCCGTACTCTTTGCCTTTTTGTATCCCTCTCTCCTCTTTTTTGCATTTATGATAAACCGTACTCTTAGGATAATCACAGCGGCGATTGCCGCGGCAACAGCGGATATCCCGACAATCAAAAAGATATTTTTCCACGGGAACGGCGGTTTACTGGCTTGTACAACTGCTTCATCCACCCATTCCTTCATATTAATGCTGTCCGTAAGCATAGTGGTCTTATTGGTTTCATTATATATAATATTCGCCCCTCCGGCTTCTTTTCCGTTGTAAACATAAGTGAGCCTGCCGATCATTTCCTTCCCGTTTTGTTTGCGCAGTTCCGTAAAATATTCCACCTTTTTTTCCGCTTTATTCAGGGAAACATTTTTCGGTAAAATCACACTTCCGTCGCCGTCCAGAGAAAGGGTCGGCTGCTCCGATGAGTAAAAGGGACTGAACTTGGTAAACATATATTCATCCACGACATCCCCGGCAACACTTTCACCTAATGTATGCTGTGAAAACTTCTCAAAGCAATAGTTAAACAATTTGATCGAGTCCGTAAAGATGTTTGGTTCTCCCTGCATTGCGGATTTGGTTTTCATAACGACGCAAATCAATTCCATATCGCCCTTTTTTGCGGCAGTTACTACTGTCGCCTCAGACAGGGACGTATACCCGGTTTTCCCGGCAATGGCATAATCGTAGCCGTACTCAGGATAGGAAATCGAAAAAATCATATGATGATGACTGACAAGCGAACGCTTTTTCTTCGTTTTATTGGTTTTTGGTATTTCATAATGCCTTGTCCCGGCAATCGTCCGGAAATCAGCGTTCTTCATCGCTTCCCGCATAATCAGCGCCATGTCATACGGTGTTGTATAGTGTTTTTCACTCCATAATCCGTTGGGGTTTGTAAAATGGGTATTCTTGCACCCCAGTTCCTTTGCGCGTTTATTCATTTGACCGGCAAATGCGGAAACACTCCCGTTCAAATGAATGGCAACGCCGTTGCAAATTTCATTTGCCGAGTGGATCAGCATCGCATAAAGCGACTGCTCCATCGTGAGCTTTTCACCCACCTTGGTTTCAATATTGGAGGCTCCGCTCTCCAAATTCAGTACCGCTTCCCCCCGGTAGGTTACAACTTCGGACATTGTTGAATTTTCCAATGCCAGCAGTGCCGTCATTACTTTTGTAATACTCGCCGGATACCGTTTTTGATTTATGTTCTTCCCATACAAAACCATCCCGGATTTTGCATCAATCACAATGGCACCCTGGGCAGAAATATTACTCGGACCTTTCGGCCAGGATTTGGCATCGGCATGTCCCGGTATTAAAATCAGACAAAACAACATCCCTAATAGAATATAATATTTTTTCATCTCTTTTCAGCTGCTCGCTTTCTTTTTCTGACTATTTTTCTTAATCACTTTCAATCTTGTAAATTCTTCTCTGTCTTTTTCCTCTAAGGCACTTTCAATATCCGCAACCAATGCGGTATACTTCGGTATCGTAACGTTTTTCAAGGCATTCGCACGCCGCTGTGTCTTTCGGATACTGTTGGCAAGCCGGTATGCGGAATTTTCAATCATCGAAAGCCGAATCGTCAGTTCTTTCACTTTATTGAACTGACGATACGCATCGTCTAATGAAACCCTTGTCCCCAAAAAGGGATATACCGGTGCCTGATTCGGTTTTTCAAACTGAACCAGCGGAATTTCCGTCCCCATAACGCTCCGGTGCCTGATATTAACCGACTGTTCGACTGGAATCGTTTGGCTGATCGCTTCGATATTGCTGATTCCCATTTCAATGTTCGCCTGCTGCAGCATTTTATAAGCCAGCCGGAAAGTCTGGTCGATCTCGCTTTGAATTTCCGCTGCCTGATCAATCAGACTCATAATTTCTTTGATTAGGATATTTCTCTTTTTATCCATTAGTTCATATCCTTGATTACCAAGTGCCAGTGAATTTTTGGCATTCATTAAGTTCGCCTTGGTAGGAAACGCATTGGGGTCCATACATACCTCCTTTGATGCCTAATAATACTTATCCAGTATTTTTGTATCAATACGGTCCAGTTCATCCCGCGGTAAAATCCGCAGAAGCTCCCAGCCCAGTTTTAGTGTTTGTAAAATAGAACGATTCTCCTCTTCTTCCTGATTGACAAATTCATGTTCAAACTTTGTACCGAACTCTATATATTTCCGGTCTGCCGGGGATAACTCATCCTCCCCGATAACGCTTGCCAAAGCCCTTGCCTCACCCACATGGGCGTAGGATGAAAATAACTGGTTTGCCAAATCCTGATGATCTTCCCTTGTGAAACCTTCTCCGATTCCGTCTTTCATCAAACGGGATAACGACGGCAATACATTCATCGGCGGATAGATTTCCTGCTGGTGCAGATAACGCTCCAAAACAATCTGCCCTTCCGTAATATAACCGGTCAAGTCGGGAATCGGATGCGTGATATCGTCATTCGGCATAGTCAGGATTGGAATCTGGGTAACCGAACCTTTTTCTCCCCGGACAATCCCTGCACGTTCGTAAAGGGACGCAAATTCACTGTATAAGTACCCAGGATATCCTTTTCTGCTTGGGATTTCCCCGCGTGATGAAGAAACCTCGCGAAGTGCCTCCGCAAACGAAGTCATATCCGTTAATATAACCAATATGTGCATTCCTTTTTCATAAGCTAAATATTCCGCCGTCGTCAAGGCTACTTTCGGTGTAATCATACGTTCTACTACCGGATCATCCGCCAGATTCATAAACATGACGACATGATCCATCGCACCGTTTTCTTCAAATGTCTTTCGGAAGAAATCGGCAACATCATGCTTGATACCCATTGCCGCAAATACAATACCGAATTCTTCATCCGAATCGCCTCCCAAAGAGGCTTGCTGTACGATTTGGGCAGCCAACTGGTCATGCGGCAGCCCGTTCCCCGAAAAGATCGGCAGCTTCTGACCGCGGATCAATGTTGTCAGACAGTCAATCGCCGAAATACCGGTGCGGATATAGTTTCTCGGATATTCACGCGAAACCGGATTTAAAGGGAGTCCGTTGACATCTCTTTTATCGTCCGAATAGATTTCTTCCAGTCCGTCAATCGGCTGACCTACACCGTCAAATACCCTTCCGAGCATTTCTTCCGACACCGAAATTTCCATCGGCTTTCCGGTCAGTCTGGTGTGGGTATTTTTCAGTGACATCTCGTCGGTACCCTCAAATACCTGAATGATTGCTTTATCCTGATATACTTCAACGATTCTTCCGATTTTTTTTTCGTTTTCCTCGACCGTAAGGGTTACGATTTCATCATAAAATGCGTCCTTAACCCCCTCCAGAACAACCAGAGGCCCGTTTATTTCACTTAATCCTAAATATTCTATTGCCACAATCCTTCACCTCTTTATGCGTTATTTTTCATGAAGTAATTATAATAATCTTCAATTGCTACCTTATACTCATCAAATTTTTCCATCTCATCATTCGGTATGTTATACTTGATTGCAATAATCTTTTCAAAGATATCATGTTCCCGTAACAGGGACATCGGCATATTGAGTTCAATCAACTGTCTGGATTTTTCATATAAGTACAATGTCGTCTGCATCATCTTCATCTGTTTTTCCAATGGTACAAACGTGTCATCTTTATGAAAGGCATTCTGCTGTAAAAATCCAAGCCGGATTACCCTTGCGATTTCCAGCACAAGCTTTTGGTCGTCCGGCAGCACGTCACTGCCAATCAGCTTTACAATTTCATTCAGTGTATTTTCCTGCGATAAGATACTTAGAAATTGATTCCGGTAGCTGATGAACTGATTTCCCGTATGCTTATGATACCAGAGTTCCAGATCCGCCACATATTCGCTGTAGCTTGTGAGCCAGTGGATCGCCGGAAAGTGTCTGGCATACGCCAATGAACGGTCCAGCGCCAGGAAACACCGTATAAACCTCTTTGTATTCTGTGTTACCGGTTCGGAGAAGTCACCGCCCTGCGGAGATACCGCACCGATAATCGTAACGCTTCCTTCCTCGCCGCACAATGTCTTTACATAACCGGCTCTTTCATAAAAAGCCGCCAGACGGGACGCCAAATAAGCCGGGAACCCTTCTTCAGCCGGCATTTCTTCCAAACGTCCCGATAATTCCCTCAGGGCCTCCGCCCAACGGGAAGTCGAATCCGCCATAATCGCCACATGATAACCCATGTCACGGTAATATTCCGCCAGGGTAATTCCCGTATATATACTTGCCTCACGTGCGGCTACCGGCATATTGGAGGTATTGGCAATCAATGCCGTCCTTGCCAAAAGCGGATTCCCGGACTTCGGGTCTACTAATTTTGAAAATTCCTCCAAAACATCGGTCATTTCGTTGCNNGCCGATATATATGATAATGTCCGCGTCACACCATTTTGCCAATTGGTGCTGCGTCATTGTTTTTCCTGTTCCAAAACCTCCCGGAATTGCCGCTGTTCCGCCTTTTGCAATCGGGAAAAGCGTATCCAAAATACGTTGTCCGGTAATCAGAGGCTTGCTGATTGGATATCTTTTCGATATCGGCCGGGGTACACGAATCGGCCACTTCTGCATTAGGGTAAGCTCCTTTTTCTCTCCCTCCGCCGTTTCAATCATGACAATCGGCTCGGTAATCGTATATTTTCCGTTCGGGACAACCTGCTNNTTTGCAATCGGGAATAGGGTATCCAGAATTCGCTGTCCGGTAATCAGGGGTTTACTGATCGGATATCTTTTTTGGATTGGCCGCGGTACCCGAATCGGCCATCTCTGCATCAGGGTAAGGTTCTTTTTCTCCCCTTCCTCTGTTTCAATCGTAACAATCGGCTCGGTTATGGTATACTTCCCGTTTGGGGCAATGTTCGTTACGATTCCGTTTACACCGGGAGGAACCATTGCCTGATGTACAATCGCTGTTGTTTCCGGCACCGACGCAATGATATCACCGCCCTCTAACCGGTCGCCGATCGAAACCGCTATCGTTACCTCCCATTTCTTCTTTGTGTCCAGATTTTCCACATTAGAGCCCCTTGGTATATAATATCCGCTTCTTTTTTCGATTTCCTCCAAGGGACGTTCAATTCCGTCAAAAATATTATTCAAAATTCCGGGGGCAAGCGTAACGGAAAGAGCGGCCCCTTCTCCTGTCACTTCTTCGCCCGGTTTCAATCCTGTCGTTTCTTCATATACTTGAATTGTAGTTCTGGCTTTTGTCATGCCAATGACTTCACCGATCAGCTTTTCATCTCCTACATACGCCATTTCAGCCATTTTAAAGTCTTTATTTTCTTCCAGATAGACGATCGGCCCGTTTATTCCATATATTTTTCCGCTGGCTTTCATTGTTGCCTCCTTATACCATTTTATAAGCTTCTTTTTCTTCGGCAAGCTTTGTTAAAAAGGAATTGTCAATTAATATGTTGTTACTGCGGATGACTGCACGCATTCCGCCGATAAAATCAATCGCACTGATACTAAGCTCTACTCCTGTTTTTGATTCGAGGGATTCCTTTTTTCCTTCGTCGGAAGCATTAATATATACAACGAGCTCCGTACCGTCCGCAACCTCTTTTGCCTGCAGAATCTGCTCTGCTAATTTATCTTCATAACCGCTCGTTGACATGTACTCTCTGATTCTTTTTTCTGCTAATGAAAAAAGAATTTCAATATAACTCTTNNCTTGCCGCCTGTGATAATTTTTTGTTTTTATCCCGCAGCAATTCTTCTTTTTCCACGCGGTAGGTATTATTCATCTGTCTTTTTACGTCGGCACGTCTTGCTGAAAAGTCTTTTTCCAGAGAAGCTTCATATTCGCTAATGAGTGCTTCACTTTGGGTTCTTGCATCTTCGACCGCCGATTCATAAAAAAGTTCAAGTTTATCCTCTAATGTCATAATTAACCCTCCAAGCTTCCTGTGGTAAGCTCTGTGTATCTCTTATAATTTAATACCAATTGCTTGGTTTACATAATCCATAATGAAATCAGGCTTCCTTCCCGTTCCGTGACGGTCCGGAATTTCTACGATTAACGGTAATCTCCGGTTTAATTTCACATCGTCAATAATATCCGGAAATTCGCGCCCGAACCGTTCGGTAATCAGTATGATCCCAATTTCTTTGTCGCCGATTGCTTTTTGTAATTGCTCACGCAGGTGTTCTTTTGAGTGAATGACCACACCTTCCACACCGGCTAACTTCATACCGGTATAGGTATCGACATTGTCACTGATCAAAAACATTTTCATCCTATCAGCCGCACCTTTCTACTCAATCGTATTATTTATTCTTTGTGGAACAAAGTTTGCAGAGCAAACTTTTAGGTGCGCGATTCTCAGCCGCACCTTTCTACCCAAGTATGGAAAAAGAAATCAGCAGTCCGTAAAGTGCAATGGATTCAGCCAAAGCAACAAAAATCAAGGCTTTACCCATAATACTCGAATCCTCGCTTAATGCACCGAGTGCCGAGCTGGCGGCACTGGCAACAGCAATACCGGCTCCGATACAAGACATGCCGGTCGATAATGCCGCCGCAAGAAATCTCCAGCTGTCACTCTGGGCTGCCTCCGCTGTTTCTTCCGCCGCGCTGGCATTTCCGCTGAACAATAATATCCCTGCTGCCAAAAGCGTCCCGAAGAAAAACACCGTATTAAATCCCAATGCAATTTTTAAATTTCCCCGCTTTCTTTCACTTAAGTAATAATATGCCATCGGCAATACAATACTTAAGACCAAAATCACTCCGATTACCCATTTTGCTGTCATAATAACATCCTCCATTCTGCCTGTTCTCCTCCTGAGAAACAGCGGCACATAAATATTTATTTTTTTTCTTGTCGAAACGGCTTAAATTCTTTTCCGCTTCCTTTATAAAATCGGCTGAACATTTCATAGTATTCCAGCCGGAGAACCTGGATCCCTACGACCAAACCTTCTAACCCCATTACGACTAAATTCCCGACAATGATTACGAGTATATTCGGATGACCGCTCTCCGCTTTTGCCAATGAGAATACGACGCCCATCATTCCGGCGTGGCTCAATGCAAATGCACCGACCCTGACAAAGGATATCGTATTGGTCGCATAACTCAGGACGACATCAAAGCCTTCTACGAGAGCCTCAATGAGGTACATACCAAAGCCGGTTCCCTCTTCCAATGCCCGTTTTTTCTCCAATATCCGCCCAAGCGGTTCTTTGAAAATGATTGCCAGAAGCGGAAGCCCAACCAGAATCCCAAGCAGGATCGTTCCCGGCAGGGGATACCCAAAATAGAAAAGCAATACGGAAACAACTGCCGTTCCGTAACAAATCAGCCCTGATATTCCGCTCGGATCAAATAAAAGCGATTGTATATCATGCATTTTTATTGCATTGGCAATATGCAAAATCATGGAAACCAAAATCATAAACGCACCAAACCCTACGGAAAGCAACAGGGTGTTCATAATATTATCCATCGGCCGCATCCAGAATGCCGTTAGTATATGCTCATTACCGAATAGACTCCCATACATAAACCCAAAGAAAACCGACCATATTCCGGCAATCGAAACGACACCGGCGATCGCAAGGTTTTTTATTTTATAAAGCAGAAATCCGGCGATTACCAATACCGCACCCTGTCCGACATCGCCGAACATGATTCCGAAAATCAATGTATAGGTCAGTGCAATAAACAGCGTTGGATCAATTTCAGTATATGCCGGCAAACCATACATTTTTACAAACATTTCAAAAGGCTTGAGAATTTTGAGGTTCTTCAGACTCGTCGGCGGCGTCACCTCCAATTCATTCAGCCCGCTTTCCTCCATGCAAAAGACCTTGGGGTCTTCATCAATTTCTTCCATCAGTGCTTTTGATTCCTTTTGATTCATCCAGCCGCACAGAATATAAAAGGTACTCATTCCCGCATGTTCTCTTGTACAGGCTGCCATTTTACGTATTTCAAAATTATCGGAAAAATTCTTTAAGACATAATAGGATTCAATGATGTCGTTCTTAACTAATTTTAATCTCCGGGTGACTTTTGCCTCCACCGCTGCGATCTCGCTTTCCACACTGCCGATCTTATTCATCAAATCCTCGTATGCTTCTTCCGGAGAACCCTCATATTCATCTGCAATGTAGAGCCGTTCAAAATGCAGTGAGCTGAAAATAGCATCGACACCCATCGCATCGTTTTTCGGAACAAAATAAATTCCCCAAACATATACATCATCTTTTTCACACTCATAAAAAATCGTATTTAATTTTTCATCCCCGTACCTTGCAAATTTTTGGTAGTATTCGTGTGCAATCCTGCCAAACCGAAACTTGATAAAATTGAACTTTAATATTTCCGATAAGTTATGCTGCAAATTCCGGAACGGTTTTATCTCGTCACGCAATTTCCCCAAATGCTTCAGGGATATGCCGAGCCGGTCTTTCTCCCGGATTGATTCCTGCACCGTATCATAAGCATTTTCTATAATTTGTATCGCGTCTACGATATCTTTGTCGCTCTCGCGTTCCTTTTCATTTCCCCCAATCATCCCCATAAGGTTCTCTGCTTTTACCAGATGTTCTTTATTGGGGTTGATTTCTACAAATGGTCTGATATCGGGGACGCCGCTTAACTCGCTCATTGCATTTTCCAAATGGATCGAATGTTTCTGTAAATAATTTGTATTTACGCGATCGATATCCTCCTTGGGTCCTGTAATTCGCAAAAACTTCATCTTCTCTACCAAAATATCACCTCCTTAGCTAAAAATTCTTTAGTATTTCCATGCTTTGTTCTATCGGCAGTTTATATCGTACACACTCAATAGCGGTGGTTAATTTGTCGATTTCCCGCTCCTTTTTCCGTAACAGATATAAAATAGGTATGATAGAAAATGCATATTTTTTGGCATATTTGTGATAGATTTTTTCAACATAACTGCGTTCACACTTCTCCACGTCTTCTTTTTTGATATTTTCTTCGGAAAATAATCTCCGGTAGGGGCCTTTATGAATCAATTCATTTAATGATGGTATGTTTTCCGTCATAACCATATCTGCCACCTGATTTTTTGACAGCTTATAATGAATCGGAATGATTGATTTCAAAATCTTTCCCGTATCGGTGTCAAATGCCGTCTTAAAGCGGTATATCCATGATATATTCAACAAATCAATCTCTCTTCCGAATACCTCTTCAAAAGCTTTTCTTTCTCTGCCTTTCAGAACCTCCTCTTTTATTTTCCAAAGTCTTTTGTAATGAAAGATATCCAGTCTGGTTTCATAGTCAAAAAGCGTCGGATTGACAAGCTGGAAAACGTCATTGATGACAGAAAAATAACTGGTATTCTTAAGAACCTCCAGCAATCCTTCAATTGTATTTGCTTCCAGTGCCTTTTCCAAATCAATATCCGAGTGCTTACGGAAAAAGTCAATCGACAGTGATAAATCCGCTGTTACTTCTTCTTCTCTCATAATCCCCTGTAAGCACCTCTTTAATACGGAAATTTCAAAACGGTAAAAATAAATACGAATGGTATTTCTTTGCCGTTTATTAGAAAAGCGATATAATTTTGCATAGATGAGCTCTAATAAATGTGCCAGCTCCCGTTCAATCAAACGGCGGGAGGAATTGGTATCCATTTCCCGGAGCAATTCCTTGTAACCCTTATGCTCTTTTAAGTAAGAAAGAATTTCAGGAACAGAGTTCATGCCGATCATTTTTTCAAAATCAAGGTCGCTCAGAATATATGCTTGAATCGCTCTTGCTTTTGTAACAAGTCCGCTGTCCTGCAATTGTTTTGTTATCATGATATCAACTTAATCCTTTCCGGATCGGCTTAACCCGTTATCTTATTAAACAAATCATCTACCATTTTTTCTCTCTCAAAATAAAAGTGCGTTTCAACGGCACTCAATTGTTCATTACTCTTTTTATATACCGCATCAATCTCCGGCTGTGTTTCTTTCTCTAAGCTGATCTGTAATGCGGTTAAATTTTTACGATTCTCTTCTTTTAACTTTTCTTCTAATTCTGCAAGCTCTTCTTTCTTTTTTCTCTCGATTTCTACCTTACCCGAAATTGAATTGTCAATTACACTATTTGCTTTTTTCTCAATTTCCGCAAGTTTTTCAATAATATCCTGCATCGTATTTCACCTCATTTATAAATTAACAAGCTAAACGCCCTACTAATACTATACTCCTTTTTTTTAATTTTGCTAGTATTATTTTTTTTATTTTCATTTTTCACCGCAGATGTTATAATATCAATGATAAAAAGGAGGTCCTTATGCGTCTGCGTAATATAACCGGTTCAAGAGAATTTATTGCCGCTAACCCCTATGTCATCGGGGAACCCGAAAAATTAAAGGGTGAATGGAAGCGATTTTTTTCCAATGATAATCCCATCAATATAGAAATCGGAATGGGAAAGGGAAAATTTATTCACGAGCTTGCCGTCAGGAATCCAAATATAAATTACATCGGGATTGAAAAATATTCCAGTGTTCTGTACCGTGCAATTGAAAAACGGACATCTCTTGTTTTGGACAACTTATTTTTTCTTCGTCTTGATGCGGAGATACTGCCTGCGGTATTTGCTGAAGATGAAATCGGAAGAATATACCTGAACTTTTCCGACCCCTGGCCGAAAGACCGTCATGCCAAGCGCAGACTGACGTCGCCGCTTTTTTTTAACATCTATCATCAGATATTAAATGATACCGGCAGTGTCATTTTCAAAACAGACAACCGCACCCTGTTTGACTATTCCATCCGTTCGGTTACAGAAACACCGCCTTGGAAACTAAGGGATATCACATATGATTTACATAACAGTCCCTATGCCGGTGAAAATATTTTAACGGAATATGAAACCCGTTTTGCCGGTATGGGATTGCCAATCCACAAATTTGTGGCATTCCGTTAATTCGTACATATACTTATACTAATAAATGATTATGGGGTTTTCTATGGCTTCAATAAAAGACTCATTGTCTAAGCACTCGGCAAAAAATGCGTCACTCAATCAAAAATCCCTCCGTCTTCTTTCCTCCCTCCGTGATGTGATGCGGCTCTTACGGATTGATGAAAACGGGAAACGGAAATAATTACGGGTTATCCAGCTTAAACTTTTTTTTCTTTAACTTTCCGGCAATCACTTTATTGAGCAGATAGGAAATCACCGCAACGACCGGAACACCTAAAAACATACCCAATACCCCAAAGTATGCGCCTCCTGCCGTTATGGCAAAGATAACCCAGAGCGGCTTTATTCCTGTTGTTTCTCCCAGAATCTTAGGTCCCAGATACCAGCCGTCAAATTGCTGCAGTAATAATATCAGTATCGCAAACATCACCGCCAGCTTAAAATCAATCAGAAGATAAATCAATACTCCGGGTATCGCTCCGATAAACGGACCAAAGTAGGGTATCATATTGGTAATACCAACAATGATACTAATCAATATGGCATACGGCATACGGAAAATAGACATAAAGATAAAGCATAATATTCCGATAATCAGTGAATCAATTGACTTTCCAATCAAAAATCCGCTGAATATTTTATTGCATTCCCGAAGGGTGTTCCATGCACTTTTTTCCTTTCCCTTTGGCGTAAATGCAAAAATCAACCGTTTTAACTGTTTTATTAGATTATCCTTATCTACGATAAAATAACCGGATATGACAATCCCAAAAACAATATTATAAATGGTACTGATAACCGATTTTGAAAATCCATAGACTACCGGGAAAAAATGCTGTTTTCCGTATTCCCAAAAAGTCGGCTGCATTTCATTGTACTTTTCATTGATAAAATCTTTACTAATCATCGGAAATTGGTCTGCTAAATCATCAAGCGTATTTTTCGCTCTTGTTAATAAATTTGAATAATTCATTTCCCTGAAACTTCTTGAGATTTCGGGAACGATATATATAATCGTTACGACAAAAAAGCCAATCAGCAAAAGGTAGGATAAAATAAAACTGACGACCCAAATTGTTTTCGGCGCTCTTTTTTTTAAAATTTTCTTTAAAAGACCTTCGATAAGACCGACGAGCAGACCAATCAAATATGCCAGAAAAAAGGCAATGATAAACGGAGTCAGAACAGTAAAAACCCTTCCGAGTTGAATCGCCGTGGCGCTCCAATTCCAAATTGCAAACACCAATAACGTACATACGGCGACAACCAACAGCAGCCCCAAATAATTTGCCTTTATTCCGCTCTTGATTTTCGTATAGTATGATTCCTTATTTAAATATTCCTGATTTTTCATGTTTTTACCCCTAAGATTTTTTAAAAAAATAGTTGCTTTTTTATTTCAATTCGTATATAATATTTTTTATGTGAGAATACGCGCTTTTAGCTCAGTTGGTAGA
>DBDL01000114.1 GCA_002293545.1 Lachnoclostridium sp. UBA933
TATATATATATTTATGTAAAAGTTAATAATTCAATGTGTTTGTAAACATTCAGACCGCCTTGCATAGCAAGGCGGTCTTTTCGTATGGCTCTCTGTCAAGGGTTGGGGTAATGCTTCGTAACGTTTATTTGCCTGCGAACTTGCGGAACNNCGGAACACTGTACTATATACAACGGAGGGGCTATAGGAAATTACAGTTTTTTATATCATTTCCTATAGTATCCCACTGAATGATTTCGGATATCATCTACAATCGTTTGAATGCTTTCTTTGTTTATATAGTAAATATCTTCACCAAAATGTTCAAGAAAATGTTTATCATCCTCCGTACGCTTTTCCTCCGGTATTTTCTCAGCCATTGACTTGGGCGCTTTCATCATGATACGATGAAGCCCGCTCATTTTACTAAACAATTGATTGCCCCGCAGGTAAAATGGTTTCACGAGATTCCGGTATGGTTCCGGCACATTATTGTGAAACATATGCAAATACTTTTCCTGATCGTCAGGATTCGTCATCCCTACCAGACACAAGAGGACTTGTTTTTCTTTAAAGCCATCTAAGTTTTTGGATATTTTTTTGAAGCCTTTGACACGCCCTGCGTATAGACCTCCCACGTAGACGATCGTGTCGTAAGATAAGATTTCGGCAAGACCAATCGTTTTGGCATCTTTTGCCTCGCATTTTAACGCCTCTGCCAGCCATAATGCATACTGTTTGCTGCTGCCGTATTTTGACCTGTAAACTATAATTGTACTCAATTTGATACCCTCCTTTGCCTCGTTTCAAGTTTCAATGCATTTTCAAGTGCCTTTCTTTTTGTTTCACAATATTTCCTCCTGCATGTTCTGAAGATTCCGAATCATCTTTAATTTTACCTTGACAGCCGCATCAAACTCGTCCGGTGCAATTCCTTCGTACAAACGGTCAAGGAATTGCTTTCCGCTGATAAAAGTTTGTTCCATCAACGCCAAACCGGATTCCGTAATGGATACACTTCGGCTGCGGCGGTCGGAAGCATTTTTCTCAATACGGACAAGTCCTTCCCGTTCCATTGCCTCCAGCATTTTCGTAATATTTTGTCTGGTAGAATCCATTGCATATGCAATCTGTGTAATGGTCGGTGCCGGTTTATCCGGTAAATCTATAATGTTCCGGAGTAAAAACCATTGCTTGACGGATAATCCGCTGACTAACTTATCACCAACATTCTGTAATTTATTTGCTAATACAAATGTGCCTCCAAACAATACCTGTTTGGGATCTTTCGGTGGTTTCATGGCAATTCTCCTTTTTAAACAATAAGCAACCTATTGCATATTATTATATGCAATAGGTTGCTTATTGTCAATCCCTTATTTAAAAAATTATTTCAAAGTTATTTCCAATGTTCTCTTAATGCTTAAAATGCCGCATTCCGGTAAACACCATTGTGATCCCATATTCATTGCATTTTTTAATGGAGTCCTCATCCC
Organism: Lachnoclostridium sp. UBA933; assembly: GCA_002293545.1. GTDB lineage: Bacteria > Bacillota > Clostridia > Lachnospirales > Lachnospiraceae > UBA933. The sequence continues at coordinate 1,476 of DBDL01000114.1, forward strand.
GGATTGATCCGCCCGGCTGAATGATTGCAGTTATCCCTGCTTTATGTGCCGCTTCCACCGTATCGTCAAACGGAAAATAGGCATCGGAGGCGAGCACACAGCCTTTTGCTGCATTTTCACCGATTAATTCCCCGGCATGTTCAAAGCATTGTTCCGCCGCCCAGATACGATTGACTTGTCCCGGTCCGATCCCGCAGCTCTGCTTATTTTTCCCGATGGCAATTCCGTTTGATTTTACGAATTTAACGACTTTCATCATGAAAATCATATCCTCCATTTCTGCTTCCGTCGGTTTACGGTCGGTGGCTACTTTTAAATTCGCCTCATCATATAATTTACTGTCAATTGTCTGCACAATCATGCCGCCGTTTACCTTTTTTATATCATATGCACTTGCATCCTGCGGGACCTCAATTCCCGGCAATTCCAAAAGCCGCAGGTTTTTCTTTTCTGTAAGTATTTCCAGTGCCGCTTTCTCATATTCCGGTGCGACAATGACTTCCAAAAATACAGGCTTCATCCCCTCCGCCATTTTGCCGGTAACCGGTCGGTTTGATACGACAATCCCGCCATAAATAGAGGTCTTGTCTGCCCGGAAAGCTTTTTCCCAAGCTTCTTCTATCGTCGCCGCAGAACCAACTCCGCAGGGATTTCCATGCTTGCATGCCACAACGGTTGGTTCTGTAAATTCTTTTAACAATTCCAATGCGCCGTTTGTATCATTGATATTATTGAATGAAAGCTCTTTCCCGTTTAACTGCTTTGCATCAACCAGCGAGCCTGTTTTCTTTCCGATTTCCTTATAAAATGCTGCTTTCTGGTGAGGGTTTTCCCCGTATCTCATATCCTGGACTTTTTCAAATGTCATGGTGAATTGATCCGGTAATGCATAGTCCTTTCTTTCATTTCGCAAATATCCGGCAATCATCGTATCATAAGCTGACGTATGCATAAATACCTTTTGCATCAGATAAAATTTCATGTCCAAAGATACTTCTTTTTTCTCTTTCAGCTCTGTTAATACCGCATCATAATCAAGAGGATCCACGACAACCACGACATCCTGATAATTTTTAGCAGCGGAACGAAGCATCGTCGGTCCGCCGATATCAATGTTCTCTACTGCCTCCGCTCTGGTAACGTCTTCCTTTAAAATGGTTTCCTTAAAAGGGTATAGGTTGACAACAACCAAGTCAATCGTATCAATATTTAATTCATTCAGTTGGTTCATATGTTCCGGTTTGTTTCTCATCGCCAAGATTCCGGCATGAACTTTCGGGTGAAGTGTTTTCACACGCCCGTCAAGACATTCCGGAAATCCGGTTATGTCAGATATCTCCACAGCACGGACACCCTCTGCCTTCAGCTTCTTATAGGTGCCGCCGGTGGATACTACCTCCATACCCATAGCTTCCAGTTCCTTGGCAAATTCTGTAATTCCTGTTTTGTCTGATACACTGATTAATGCTCTCATTTCTGACCCCTTTCTTTCCGTTTCATCGGATACTTGCCGATATTCATTTATCGTTTGCTTTCTCATAAGTCTTTATGCGCAAAAACGACCGCCCGGACAAAGCAATACCCTCCATGTGATATCGGCTGCCCAGGCGGTCGGCTCTATGATTCTTATGCTCCCCGTGAGTTTTCTCACTCATTCCGCCAGTCACATAAGCTCTGTTATTATATTACATGAAATCAAGAAGCTTGTAAATACCCTATTACTCATAATATCTCTTAATCAGAAATTCTTCCCTCGGATTGACCAACTCATCTAACAGTTTGGGCAGCATTTCTTCTATCTTTTCATCAGGAAACTGACAGGTTCCCACTGCCTCATGTCCGCCGCCGCCGTATTTCAGCATCAGCTTTCCCACATGAACGCTTGACGTACGATTCAATATACTGTAACCTACCGCTACCGAACATCCCAGACCGCCGCGCCCGCTTACAATCCATGCAGAAATATTCTGCTCCGGATACATGCTGTAAATCATAAAGCGGTTTCCGGTATAAATCGGATCAACCCCCCGCAAATCTGAAATAATGACATCCTTTTCTATACGTGTAACCTTTTTTACCATTTCCATAAATTTTTCTGTCTGCTCGTGATACATTTCTATTCGTTCTTTCACATCCGGCAAATCAAGGATTTGTGCCGTATTCATAACACGACAGGCATCAATCAGTTTTTCCATCAATTGATAATTTGATATCGTAAAATTTCTCCATCTCCCAAGACCGGTTCGGGGATCCATAAGAAAACCAATCAAAATCCACCCTTCCGGATTTTGTACTTCGTCAATCGTCAGATGACCGGAATCCACCTTATCCACTGCTTCCATCATATCATTAAAATGTGAAAACTTTTCATTGCCACCATAATAATCATAGATAATCCTTGCGCAGGACGGAGCAAGACGGCTTTCACCTTTATATTTACCTTCTAATTCATTTCGTTCAAATTCACTGGAATGATGGTCGAACCAAAGTCCACAGCCGGGCACATACGGAACATTCGCCAAACAATCATCTTCCGTTATCTCAACCAATCCATCCTGCAAATCCTTGGGATGTGCAAACTTCCAATGGTCGATAACCCCCGCTTCCTTTAATAATGCTCCGCAAACCAATCCATCAAAATCCGAACGTGTTACTAATCTCATACTTAGGCATCCTCCTTAACCTTTCTAATTAATAAGTATATATACTAAAGATTCTTTTGTCAATGTTACTTCTGTTTTTTCTGACATGGTTTTCTCCCCGTTATTCAGAATAGTTTTTTTATCGTTGTATTCGGCGATTCAAAATGGTTTTCTTCTGTTTTCTTGACACCTCCGCCTTACCATGTTATTATATTCAAAGACAGTTCGTTTGCACCATCCTGTCTATAAAAAAAACCAGGGCTTTTTTTCTTTGCACACAAAAATATGTGCAGGAATAAGGAGCATTGTAAAACAAAAAACATTTTATATTCTCATGCGCAAAGAACATGTGCACAAATGGGGATTATTGTGAAACAAAAAACATTTCACATTTTTATGCGCATAAAACATGCGCAAGAATGGGGATTNNTTAAAAACAGAAAGCACGTTTGACAGTGCGCATTTTCTGCACGGATATAAAGGAAAATGCAACAATATACATGGTCACTGCTGGTTCGTCAATGCTGTGATTCACAAAAGTGATTTAGAGGAAAACGGTAATGAGCGGGGTATGCTGGTCGACTTTAAGACCTTCAAGGCAGACTTAAAACATGAAACCGAAAAATTGGACCATGCACTGCTGATTGAAAAGGATTCTTTGAAACCCAATACTTTTTTTGCATTAAAGCAAGAAGGCTTCAA
>DBDL01000012.1 GCA_002293545.1 Lachnoclostridium sp. UBA933
ATATGTCAGAGGAAAGGATGATGCACCTCTTTGATTGCGGCAAATTTAAAATTGCTGATTCTTCAATCGCACAGCAATACCTCTGTGCAATGTATAAAACTTCTTCCTCTGTGTACTCTTTTTCCTCAATCAACAACTCCGCCGCAGAGCGCGAACTTCTAGTTTAGAACACCATCGGACCAAAGGTCCGATGGCTCGCACGCGATAGCGTGCAGTGAGAACACTACTTATTCAACTTCATAAGACGGTAAAAATACGACAATTCGTACAACATCCATAAAAAATACGCTGTGACCAGTATTGCTAATACAAGGTTTGTTTGTAATAAAAAGAACGCCAATACAAGCAGAATAACCGGGAATATGAGCATGACATAAAAAAACAATTTCAGTTTTTTTGTTTTTTGGAGCAATAAAGGGGATAAGCCCAAAAGGAGAATAACGACAACCGTCAGAGCTATGGAAACGACATTGTTGTCCGCAATAACATTGTATAAAACAAAACCAAACATCAGATAGACAATGATACCTAAAAAAAGCATTATTCTCGAAAGGAAAGCATTATCCGGATGCTTCAGGCTGCCAAACCATTCCTTATAATCCTTGTTCTGGGATTGACCGGCAATGATAATTGATATCAGACAACAACCCACAGTACATAAAAATGCCGTTGTGTTAAAACCCATAGTACACCTCGCAAAGTATAAATAATCTTTGTACCGCTAAAATCTGTATTTCAATATATATTAAAAAATTGTTCTTGACAAGCGACCAATGGTCGGTATATAAACAAGGTATAAGTAACAATTATTGTTCGCTATAAAAGGAACTGAAAAATGCCGAAAGGGATTATGCTTACATTGGAACAGCAGTCACAACGCCGCGAAGAAATAACCGAAGCTGCTTTGCAATTGTTTGATAAAATCGGTTTTCAAAAGACTTCCATGCGTGAAATTGCCCAAGCTGTCAAAATGGGAAAATCCAGTCTCTATGATTTTTTCAAGACAAAAGATGAAATCGTTGTGTATGCTGTAGAACAAGGAATTATGGCCGCAGCCAGAGCGGCAAAAAAGATCGCGGCAGAAGAATCTTCACCCGAAGAATGCCTGCGGAAAATTATGTATCAGCATCTGAGATTTACAAAAAATAACAAAAGCATTCTCTTGTGGCTGAACACAGAGGACATATATTTGGACGAAGAATACCAAACGCGGCTGCAAACAGTACGTCAAATGTATCGGAATGAGGTAGGGTCTGTTATTGAAGACGGTATCGCCGCAGGTATTTTCCGCAAGACGGATACAGCTTTGGCAGCCCGCCTGCTTGTAAACTCCATGCTGTCAATTGCGTATGTCTCTCATTCATCCTCTGTGTTGTTGGAAGACATGTTGGACGAAACTATCCGTATCTTTTTGCACGGAGTTATGAACTAAAGGAGAAATGAAAATGATTCAAAAAAATAGTAATCTTCATATTTACACAGAACGCCATATTTTACGGAACCCTTCACTCACCGTTATCATGAAATTAAGCGTTGACGGGCATTTTGACGAACTTCGTTTTGAAAAGACATTACAAACGCTGAAAGATGTTCATCCTCTGCTCTATTCTTCTGTTGTTATTGCTGCCGATGGAGCAGCTTATTATCGTGAAAATTCTGTCCAAAAGCTTGAACTGCACTGTATAAAAGGGGAACATCAAAATCAATGGCTCGAAACCGCGGAAGCCGAAAATAAGCAGCCGATTAATTGTGAAACAGGTCCGCTCATCCGCTTTTTTGTATTCTATAATGAAACAGATTTTGATATTCTTGCCATTGTTCATCATCTGCTTGGCGACGGCAATGCAATTTCCCGCTTGCTGCGTGATATAGTATCAGCGTATGCGGGTGTTGAAATTTCACGTAAAGAACAAGTGCTTATTGCAAGCGAGCGTGATTTTCCGCTTAACGCAGTGCCTGCTTTTTCTGTAAAAGCTTTTACCCATTTGCTCAACAAAATGTGGGATAAAGGCAAACAGCCTCGTTTTGGGCAGGCAGAATATCAGGAATTGTTTTTTACATATCATCAAACAGCAGATATTGGATTGTTCTATTCAACAATAAACGCAGACGCGATGACCGCTTTGTATAAAGAATGTAAGGCGCATGGCGTAACATTGAACAGCGCGGTTGTTGCCGCTTTTATTTGCGCCATGCAGGAACATTACCGGCAGGGCAGTAAAAGAAAAACAGCTGTCGGCATTCCGATAAATATAAGAAAACAGCTTTCATTGTCTGCTGATGACTGTCTTGGTAATTTTTCTTCGGCGGTTACGGTAAAAGCTCATTATGATACAAAAAAAGATTTTTGGTACAATGCCGCCCTGATACAAAACAAGCTGAAAATAAAACTGAGTTCGGCTAAAGCATCGTGGGTAGTATTGAATCTCTACACACTTATGAACCCTCTGCTGATTGACGCTATGTATTTTGCCGCTTACGGCAAATGTGACGATAAGGCGGCAAACAGAGCGGCATCTCTGCTTTCGATTGATAATCCATCGGCTGCCGCCATATCAAATCTTGGCCGATTGAACTTTGACTGCCACATCGGTTTTTATCACATTCGCGATCTTGTCTTCTTTGCGCCCAAAGCTCCCGGCAGTTACGCCGTACTTGGAATTGCAACATTAGGTGATACCATGCACATCGGTTTTAGTTACGACCGAAACATCATATCTTCTGATATAATGAATAAGGTCAGCGCAAAAATGAACACATTACTAGGAGAATGATATAATGAAAAAAAGCCGGTTTAGCATGTTTAAGTCTGATACCTTTAGCTGCTGTTCTTTTCGGTTGTGTTTCAAATCCTTCGATGGGTATAATGGCTTTCGGTCAAATGGCAGCAGATGAATATCAAACATTAGAGGGCATTGAAACCATAGAATCTCTTGTTATTGTTCCCATAGGTTCTTCAATGAAAGATTTTGATGATATGGGTCTGAAAATTGGCAAAAGAATGTTGAATGGAAAAACAGTAAAATATATATTTCAGGCGGAAGTACATACTTGGGGCAGCTTCCTTTTTGTAGACAGTATTTCTCTTAAATTGGATGATCATATCTTTAACTTCAAGGATGACACTCCTGGCAGACATGTACTGCAGAATGGCGATTATTTTTTGGAAGTATTAGCATTTGAAATACCGCCGGAAATGCTTGAGGAAATAAAAAGAGCAAAGACATTCAGCGTAGAATTATACAAACGAGTCGCAGCGTTAAATCAAGAGGAGATAGGGGAAAATCATCTCAATCATTGGTCATTCTGGCGCTGGCGAAAGCCAGAATCTCAGCAAGCGAGATTCCGGGTCAAGCCCGGAATGACAAAACTATCCGGGTGGAAAACGCGGTGACCATATATACAGCGTACCCCCGCCGCAACTACGCTAGACCTTTTCGGTGACTGACACTTTACGC
>DBDL01000161.1:0-3272 GCA_002293545.1 Lachnoclostridium sp. UBA933
CATAAAGTATATGTATGAGAACGGAAACACGGAGTACATGGACATTTTACTTGAGGCGAAGAGTTTCAGCGAATTATTGAACCGGTCGGAATATATAAGCAAGATATTGGAATATGATAAAAATATGCTGAACCGGTATCAGGAAACCCATGCAAAGATAGAAAAGAAGAAACAAGCAATCGAAGATACGATTGTGGAGCTGACCGGCTTAAAAGAGGAAACAAATGCGGAGCATCAGGCATTGCGGGAGTTGACAGGGAACAAAAAGGCGGAATTGAAAAAATACAATGACAGTCTTGAAGTGTCCGAAGAAGAAAAAGATAAATACGAGAGAGAAGCGGAACGGCAGGAAGCGGAGATAGAAAACCTGCTGTTGGAAAAGCAAAGACAAATTGAAGCAGAAGAGGCACGAAGACGGGAACAGGAGAAGAAGAACGGTGAAAGCCAACCGGATGATAAGTATAAAGGATCGTCCGGTTTACGGTGGCCGCTTCAGGTTGCGGGACGGATTTCCTCGACGTTCGGACTGCGAAAAAGTCCGACGGCAGGTGCCAGCTCAAATCACAAGGGAATTGATATTTCGGTTCCGGCAGGGACGCCGATCGTGGCATCGGGAAGCGGAACGGTTGTAACGGCTTCTTATAGTTCGAGTGCCGGGAATTACATTATGATATATCACGGGAAAAGCACATCTACGGTATATATGCATTGTTCCGGTTTGGCAGTAAGCGAGGGTGCGTCAGTGAAAAAGGGTCAGGTAATTGCCTATGTCGGTTCCACAGGTATATCGACGGGAAATCATTTGCATTTTGGCATTATGATTAACGGAGGCTATGTAAATCCGTTGTCTTATGTAAGTTATTGATGCTGCGGCATATATTATACTTATACATCAAAACAGCAAGGGAATGAGGAAGTTCATGAGAAGTATAAAAAGACATTATTTTATAATGGGAATGCTGACAATGGCGTTGGCATTTATTATTATACCAAATGTTTTAGCGTTTTTTGGTATCCGTCTGTCACTTACACCTCCGACAATCGGTGAAAAGATTGATGTGTTGAATCATTATGTCAGCAAGTATTTTTGGAAAGATGCAGATACTTCAAAAATGGAAAATATTGCAATGAAAGCATTGATACAAAGTCTGGATGATAAATATTCTGCTTATTATACAGGAGATGAGTATAAAAAGGTTACCAGGGGATTATCCGGTGTTTACGACGGAATCGGAGTCGTAGTGAAAATGGACGCCAAAACGAACCGTGTTTCGATTGAGGAAGTTTATAAAGACAGTCCCGCTGAAAAAGCCGGCTTAAAAGCAGGGGATATCTTTCTTAGGATCAACGGCAGGGAAGCAAAGAATATGTCATTTGAGGAAATATCGAATGAATTAAAGGGAGAAGCGGGAACCAAGGTGACCGTTGCCGTAAACCGGAACGGGAAAGAAATAACCTGTGAGCCTGTCAGGGAAGAATTAAAGGTGAAAACCGTTGAATACAAAATTCTTGATAATCATATTGGGTATATCAACATATCCTCAATGGATCATGAAACATATGCCCAGTTTAAAGAGGCTATGGAAGTGATGAACCGGGAGGATATAAAAGGCGTCATCTTTGATGTGCGGAATAACGGCGGCGGGACACTGGATTCGGCAACACAAATGCTGGATGAATTGCTGCCGGAGGGGATGATGCTCAGTGTAAAAAATAAAACCGAAACATTGGAAGAATATCAATCGACCGATGAAGCGGTATTTCATAAACCGTGTGCCGTGCTGATCAACGAGAGCACTGCCAGTGCGGCGGAAGTATTTGCCGGAGTGCTGCAGGACCGCGGGGCGGCGGTGCTGGTCGGAACAAAGAGCTTTGGCAAGGGTATCGTGCAGACAATATATTCATTAAATGATATGTTTGGCGGCGGAGCAATCAAATTGACAACTGCCGAGTATTTTTTGCCGAGCGGAAGAAGTATTCACGAAAAAGGACTCACGCCGAATGTCCATGTGATTTTTCGGAAAGACAATGAAGAAGATAACCAATTGCAGGCGGCAATGAAAGAGATGGAAAAGAAACAGCCAATAAAAAATTGACGAATCAATGGTTTGTATTTTCATAAAGCTTAGTCTTTATGCTGTCAAAGTCCTTTTGAATATATTTTTTATGTGTTTTCGTTATCTCCGTACCTGGTTTTTTTGAGGCACTCTCATATAGATTTATAATTGTTCCGAGTCTTTTTCTGGAACTGTCAATATGATCTGTTTTTATCTTTTTCATATTGACACAGTCAAGTTTTTTTGCTGCCTGATGTATACTTTGCTTGAACTGAACAAGGTTTTCGTTGCCAAGAGCAATATTGTAGCCTAAAATATAAGTCAGCGCATCGGATAAGCATTGTGAAACCGAATCAATCAGAATAAAGCGATCATGTGTATTTAATCGTTTTCCGATTTGATTTGCAGAGTCATTTAGTTTGGTGAATTTTTTTGATAGATTCTCCTGTTGTGTCTGCATTTTTTTTACTAAAGCAACGCTTATTCCTATCAGTCCGGAGCTAAGTAATCCATAGATAAAAATGAACAAGTCCCGATTTGTTGCCTGATGATGCATCTCGCTTATGCTCTCCAAGTATTGCATTCTAAGAGAAAGCAGTTCTTCGGTATTTTCTGAATCGAATTCTTCAGTATTTTTTGAATCCGGTTCTTCGGTACTTTTTGAATCGGATTTTGATGAATCCTTAGTATTTTCTGAAATATTTACGCCGTATTGGTTCAATGCTTCTTCCAAACTCTTTTTAAACATCTGTTGATTGATAAAAAAATAGATAAAAAGATGATGGTTATTGCGGTTACAATCATCGAGATAAAAATGATAACGCATTTAACACAAGTATCCATAATGTTTCTATGATTGTTTCTTTTTTTTGAAGATATCATTTATTGCCTCCAACAAATTTTTTGGATTATTTACAGCATCGGTTTTTGATATTGTTATTACACCATGCAGAAAATCATTTTCTTCCGCATTATAACAATCATCATCATTGTAATCAATCAATTCATTTATAAATTCGGAATATATTATTATTTTGGTTTTGTCTGCCAATCTTGGTCTTGCGACATAATACAGCCAAATATATCCCGTCAGTGAGCCGCCGTTTGTTTTTTCTTTCAAAAAAGGTTCAATAAACTGTTTTGCTAAAGGGGCTGTGCTTTGGGGACTGGGTAAGAATTTTTATGAATGGTGCAATTGGCAAATCATACACTGGC
>DBDL01000161.1:3350-3522 GCA_002293545.1 Lachnoclostridium sp. UBA933
AGCACAGCCCCTTTAGCAAAACAGCTTGTTTACTCGCTTTTGCCCCCCCATAGACGGACGACAAATGGCGATGTTACGGATTAATACTATCTCCGAGTGCAGAGGCTTGCGCCCGTATCGGCGGAAAATCGACCAATGTGTCCCAGTTCCGGGATTGAATTATCCGCAGGGA
>DBDL01000120.1 GCA_002293545.1 Lachnoclostridium sp. UBA933
TATTTCCGCCGCTATCTGTTCCGCGGGAACTCCCTGTTCCGCCATCTCTGCCGCTTTCAAAACTTGAAGACCGACTCCCGTCGATAAATTCATGGAATCAACCACATACATCCTGTCATACTCCAGCTCTTCCCTGACCAGCCGCATTACATTGCACGTTGAACTCATCTGCTCGGAAACACCGATGAANNGTCACAAACGGTCTGAGCAGCTCAGTCCCCTTATCCACTGTAATAGCAGCCGTCTTCGGTGTCGTTTTATTTGCATCCGCCCAACGGAATATCTGCTCCGGGGTCACCTCTAAACCATCGTAAAAACTTTCTTCATCCATAATAATACATAACGGAACAATTGAAATATCATACTTCCTAATCAGCTCGTTCGATAAATCACAAGTACTGTCCGCTATTATTTTTATATTATGACTCATCTTATATATCGTATCCTTTCCCAATGGAACCGTTTATTATCTCATTATATACCTATTCTGACTTGTTCGCAATCAGTAATTCAAATACACCCATATCAAAACGAATATGGGTGTAAAATAAAACTCATCCTTTACAGTTCTCTCTATCTATAATTCACAATCCTGCCAAAGTCCGGTTTCAGGGAAGCTCCGCCAACCAATCCCCCGTCAATATCATCCTGAGAAAACAATTCTGCTGCCGAATCCGCCGTAACCGAGCCGCCGTACTGAATACGGATTTCCTTTGCCGTCCCCGAATCATATATTTCCTTTATGCATTCACGAATCGCCTTACAGACTTCCTGAGCCTGTGCCGATGTAGCCACTTTTCCGGTTCCAATTGCCCAAATCGGCTCATAAGCAATCACCGCTTCCTTTGCCTGTTCCTTTTTTACATTCAAAAAAGCAATCTTAATCTGCTGGCGAACCCAATCAATCGTAACGCCCTGTTCTCTTTGCACCAACGATTCCCCGCAGCAAATAATCGGCGTCATCCCATGCTCAAACGCTTTCAGCACCTTTTTATTTACTGTCCGGTCGGTTTCCGCAAAATACTCACGTCTTTCCGAATGCCCGATGATTACATAGTTGACCCCGATATCCGTCAGCATACCCGGTGCAATCTCTCCCGTATAGGCACCATTTTCTTCAAAATGCATATTCTGGGCACCAATCTCAATATTACTGCCTTTCGCCGCCTCTAAAGCCGCTGCCAGTGAAATTGCCGGAACACAGAATACAACATCCTCTTTCTCATTCTGAACCAACGGTTTCAATTCCTCAATCAAAGTAACTGTTTCCGTCGGTGTTTTATTCATCTTCCAGTTACCTGCAATAATTTTTTTGCGCATGGTAATATAATCTCCTTATCCTTTCATATCTTAACCCGATACGATTTTTATTTATCGTTCGCCGCAGCAACACCGGGCAGTTCTTTGCCTTCTAAAAATTCCAGAGAAGCTCCTCCGCCTGTGGAAATATGCGTCATCTTATCACCGAATCCCAATATATTGACTGCCGCCGCCGAGTCGCCGCCGCCGATAATGGTTGTGGCGTCCGTTTCTGCCAGTGCCTTTGCCACGGCAATGGTTCCCGAAGCGAACTTCGGCATTTCAAAGCATCCCATCGGACCGTTCCATACTACGGTTTTTGCGTCTTTTACTGCATCTGCAAAAGCCTTGGAGGTTTCCGGACCAATATCAAGCCCCTGCCAGCCATCTTCAATTCCTTCGTCATTCACTATTTTGGTATTGGCGTCATTGGAAAAATCGTCGGCAACAATATTATCGGTAGGAATCAAAAGATTTACTCCTTTTTCTTTTGCTTTTTCCATCATATCCAGCGCATACTGCTTATAATCCGCTTCCAGCAAAGAATTTCCGACTTCATTGCCGAGTGCCGCCATAAATGTATACGCCATACCGCCGCCGATAATCAGCGTGTCTACTTTATCCAAAAGATTCTCGATTACAGAGATTTTGGAGGATACTTTGGCACCGCCTAAGATTGCAACAAACGGTCTTTTCGGATTATTCACCGCATTTCCGAGAAAATCAATTTCTTTTTGCATCAAATAACCTACCACAGCCGTATCCATATATTTTGTTACGCCGACGTTGGAACAGTGCGCCCGGTGTGCGGTACCAAAGGCATCGTTTACAAATATATCGGCAATCGACGCTAAATCTTTGGAGAATGCATCTTCATTTTTTGTTTCTTCCGAACGGTAACGTGTATTTTCCAGCAGAATCACATCTCCGTCTTTCATTGCTGCTGCGGCTGCCTTTGCCTTGTCACCCACTACGTTGTCATCCGCCGCAAATACGACTTCCTGTCCTAACAGTTCTGTCAGACGTGCCGCAACGGGTGCCAGTGAAGTATCCGGCGACGGTCCTCCTTTGGGTTTCCCAAGATGAGAACACAAGATAACCTTCCCTCCATCTGCGATCAGCTTTTTGATCGTCGGCAATGCTGCCGTCAGACGATTTTCGTCCGTAATCCTTCCGTCTTGCAAAGGTACGTTAAAATCACAACGAACAAGTACCTTTTTCCCTTTTGCATTAATATCATCAATTGATTTTTTATTTAACATTGTAATCTCCATTCCTTATAAAAAATTAAAAAGGGTTCGGTCCAAACAGACCGGACCCTTTTGGGTGTATTGATTGAGTTCCGCTTATGATAAGCGGTTCGCTTTCCGCAGAGAATGTTCCGGGGAAATCCTCTGTTTCCGCTGATACCTGATTTTATGAAAGTTCTGCAAAATACTTAATGGTTCTTACCATCTGGCTTGTATAGGAATTCTCATTGTCATACCAGGAAACCACCTGTACCTGTGACGTTCCGTTGTCAAGGTTGATAACCATTGTCTGGGTTGCGTCAAACAGAGAACCTTCTGTAATACCGATAATATCGGAGGAAACCAATTCTTCTTCGGTATAACCGAAAGATTCGGAACAGGCTTTCTTCATCGCCGCATTGATTTCTTCTTTTGTTACCGCACCTTCCACAATTGCCGTAAGTATTGTGGTAGAACCGGTCAGTACCGGTACGCGCTGTGCGGAACCGATTAATTTGCCGTTTAATTCAGGAATAACAAGTCCGATCGCTTTGGCAGCGCCGGTTGAGTTCGGAACGATCGAGCAGGCTGCCGCACGTGCTCTTCTCAAGTCGCCTTTCGGGTGCGGTCCGTCCAATGTCATCTGATCTCCCGTATAGGCATGAATCGTTGCCATGATTCCGCTCTTGATCGGCGCAAGCTTATTCAGCGTATCTGCCATAGGTGCCAGACAGTTTGTTGTACAGGAAGCCGCCGATATAATTGTATCCTCCGCTTTTAATGTCTTTTCGTTTACACTGTATACGATTGTCGGCAAGTCATTTCCTGCCGGTGCGGAAATAACAACCTTTTTTGCCCCTGCCGTAAGATGAGCCGAGGATTTTTCTTTCGAGGCAAAAAATCCGGTACACTCCAATACGACATCCACATTCAATTCTTTCCAAGGAAGATCTTTGGGATCCCTCTGTGCATAAATTTTGATCTCTTTCCCGTCTACGACAATAGCATCGTCCTTTACGCTTACCTTATCTGCCAGCGCATATCTCCCCTGTGCTGAATCATACTTTAATAAATGTGCTAACATTTTAGGATTTGTCAAATCATTGATTGCTACGATTTCATATCCGTCCGCACCAAACATTTGACGAAATGCAAGGCGTCCGATGCGTCCAAATCCGTTAATTGCTACTTTTACTGCCATTTTAAATCCTCCTATCGGGTATTGAAATTTTGGGTTTGTTATTTTTTCTACAAACGATATTCCTATTTTACCGAACTTGAGTAAAAATTTCAAGTGGTAAAACTATTTTTTTTGAAGAATCCTAAAACTTGCCGTATGAAGAAACCTCATTAATGATGGTGTCTTTTTGAAAATGCCGCAGAATGACGCCGAAACACAAAACAAGCTCCGCATAGCGGAACTTGCTTGTATCATATAACCCAATATATGCAGTATTTGAAAAATTGTTTCCGACACACCCTAAATATGTCTGTATAAATCCTCGTATTTTTTTGCCGAATTTGACCATGAGAAATCCTTTGCCATACCGCGGTCAATGATTTTATTCCATTCGCGCTTTTTATTGTAATATACATGTCTTGCATACCGTATTGTATTCAGCATTTCATGTGCGTTATAGTTTGCAAACGAAAATCCCGTTCCCAGACTGTCATATTCATTATACGGCTCAACGGTATCCTTTAATCCGCCTGTTTCCCGAACAATCGGAACTGTCCCGTAACGGAGGCTCATCATTTGACTAAGTCCGCATGGTTCAAACAGGGACGGCATGAGAAATGCGTCGCAGGATGCATAAATTTTATGGGCGTATTCATCCGAGAAAAAGATATTTGCCGAAACTCTGTCCGGATATTTCCATGCAAAATGGCGGAATACATGTTCATATTTTTCTTCACCGGTCCCTAATACGACCAACTGCGTATCCTCCGCACATATTTCCTCTATGACGTAATCAATCAAATCCAGACCTTTTTGATCGGTAAGGCGGGTAACGATACCCAGCATAAACCGCTTATCATCTTCCGCCAATCCCAATTCTTTCTGGAATGCCCTTTTGTTTTTCGGCTTTTCTTTCCGGAATGTACGGGCATCATAATGATAGGGTATACAAGGGTCCGTCATCGGATTATACTCGTCATAGTCAATTCCGTTTATAATCCCTGTCAGGCAGCCGGACTTGGCATTGATCAAACCATCCAGTTTTTCTCCGTAAAACGGGGTTTTTATCTCTTGTGCATATGTTTCACTTACGGTTGTAATATAATCACAATAGACCAAACCGCCCTTTAAATAATTGGCATCTCCGTAAGCTTCCAGTTTATCCGGGGCAAAATAGGATTTATCAAGCCCCGCCGTATCCATTACGGTCTTTAAATCCCAGATTCCCTGATATTTCAGATTATGTATGGTCATGATACTTTTGATTCCGCGGAAAAAGGCATCCTGCTGAAAAGAATCCTTTAAGTAGACCGGAATCAAGCCTGTTTCCCAATCGTGGCAATGAACAATGTCCGGACGAAAACCAATCAGCGGCAGAGCGGAAAGAACAGCTTTGTCAAAAAAAGCAAATTTCTCAATATCCTGATAAATCTCACCATAAGGGTGCTGCGACCCAAAATAAAATTCATTATCAATAAAATAAAAAATCATACCATGAAGCTTAAAACTTAAAACGCCAACGTACTGCTTTCTCCATGCCAGTTCCAGATAAAAATGAGTGACATATTCCATTTTGTTTTTTAGTTCTTCAGCAATTCCGGTATATTTGGGTATGATTACTCTTACATCAAATTCTTCTTTGTTAAAATACTTAGGCAGGGATCCGACCACATCCGCCAATCCCCCTGTTTTCATAAATGGTATGCTCTCTGAGGCAATAAATAAAATATTTTTCACTTTCTGTCCTCCATTTGCAAAATAGTATATCTACAGTATACACTATTTTGCATCAATAGGAAAGAAAAATTTATCCGCTCCGGCAAAGCGTTTATATTCCGTTTATATTCGGTGTTTACATTTATTAGTTATCCGGATTCACCTTGCCATCTTATGCTCCAGCCGGATTTTATCTGCAATCAGTGCTACAAATTCGGAATTTGTGGGTTTTCCTTTTCCATTATTTACGGTGTACCCGAACAGCTCGTCAATGGTATCTACTTTCCCTCTGTTCCATGCCACTTCAATCGCGTGACGGATTGCCCTTTCCACTCTGCTGGGGGTTGTCTGATGCTGTTTTGCGATCGACGGATACAATAATTTTGTAATGGAATTCAGCATTTCACTGTCGTTAATTGACATCATGATGGCATCTCTTAAATACTGATATCCTTTAATATGTGCGGGAACGCCAATTTCGTGGATTATGTTTGTTACATCTGTTTCAAGATTATATCCGGCATGTGACATGACACTTTCAAATACTTCTCCTCTTCCGGTATCTATGAACTTGGATTTTGCTCCTTTTTTCAACCGTTGTACTCTGGAAAGCACAACATCGCGGTCAAACGGCTTCAATACATAATAGGAAGCCCCCAGTTCAAACGCGGATTGTGTTACCATTTCCTGTGCCACTGCCGTAATGATGATGAACGAAGGAATTTTTTTCATTGACGGAATCTCTTTGATTTTCTCCAGAACTCCCAAACCATCCAACTTAGGCATAATCAGATCCAGTAATACCACATCCGGTTCTATTTCCTGAATAATTTCTAATAATTCCATTCCATCATTAGCAAATCCTTTTACTTCGATTTCATCGTCTGTACGCATAATGTTGGTTAAAAGTTCAACAATCCTTTGATTATCATCTGCAACAACTACACTTAGCTTTGACATTCTCTTTCCTCCATGATTTCTTTTAATTTATAACCTATACCTGTTTGTTATTGGTTGCATTTTAACTTCTTTTTCTAAGAAGTACAAGTGTTTTTTATCGCAAATTTCGACATTTTGTCAGTCAGAAACTACGAATTTTGTGCAGAAATCATGTTTTCGATAAAGATGCCGTAGCCTTTTGTAGAATCATCCACCAGTACATGTGTAACGGCTCCTATTACCTTATTTCCCTGAATAATCGGACTGCCGCTCATCCCCTGAACAATGCCGCCTGTCATATTAAGCAAACTTTTATCAATCACTTGAAGCACCATGCCTTTGTTGTCGGAACTTGTCAAATTTTTCTCAACAATCATGATATCATAATCCTTTATTTTTCCGTTTATTCTGGTTCTCATTTTTGCTTTTCCCAGTTTAATATCCTGTTTCGTTCCGATTGGTAAAAATTGATCAGACATTTCTTTTAAAACCTGGTCGGATACTTTGCCGTAAATACCAAGCGGCGTATTTTTTGTAATGATACCCAGTTTTCCGTTTTGTTTCATATCAATAATGCCTTCCAGCTCCCCCGGTTTCCCCGGTTTCCCTTTTACGACATTGAGAATTTCAGCCAGATAGAGATTTCCCTTGTTGGACTGCATCAGTTCCCCGGTGTCCGCATCGGTGATTCCATGCCCAAGTGCTCCGAATGTTCCGTCTTTGGTTATATATGTGACGGTTCCGATTCCTTGTGTATCCTCACGAATCCATATCCCCAGCTTATAACTGCCGTCCTTGGTTTGTACGGGTGTGACGGAAACCTGTATGATACTGCCGTTACGGTTAATCGTAATATTGCATTTTTTCCCCCTGCACTCTTTGATTCTTTTTTTGATATCGCTGAATGTACTGACTTCACGCCCCTCCCATTTTATAATGTAATCTCCGGCTTTCACAATATTTTTTGCCGGTTCGTACTGTAATCCGTCGCTGCCTTCCAGTATATCCGTTCCCAAAACCAGAAGCCCTTTTGCTTTCACATAAATCCCCATCGGCTCGCCGAACGGTGCCAGCTCATATTGACGGATAACATTTACATTCATTTTTTTCAGCGGCAGCATTCCGAATAATTTTACATCGACATCGTAAGAGCCTTCTTCTCTTGAATTCATCTGAAAACCGCTTGCGGTATTTTTAATATTTAATGCCTCAACGCTGTCCGACAACCGGACCGGCAAAGACAAGTCAACGTTGCTGTCTGTTCCGACCACGGTAATAAGAGCGTCGGGAACCTTATTCCGTACATCAAAATAAATCATCGTTCCTGTCAGCCCGATATCAAAAATCAATACAAATATTAAAAGCAGCCTGTAGCTTCGCAGTTTTTTCAAATCAAACACTCCTTCCATTTGCACAAAAAAAAGAAACCACATAACGGTTTCTTTTAGTATGGTTGATTCTGATGGATTCTAAACTAGTAATTTTTTATTTTTTTCGCCATTTCCTTCATTTCCGATGCATTCGTCCGGACATTTTGCGTTACCTCCGCTCCGCTCAGTATCCGGGACAGTTCTTCTACGGATTCTTTTTTATTCAGCGGACGAATCGTCGTATGTGCTTTTTCGTTTTCTTCGATTTTTTCGATACCATAATGCGTATCTGCCATTGCGGCAATTTGTGCCAAATGCGTAATACAGATAATCTGATGCTTTTTTCCGAGTACCGCTAATTTTTCAGATACCTTCCAAGCGGTTCTTCCGCTGATTCCGTTATCAATCTCATCAAAAATCAACGTTTCCACATTATCGTTTCCGGCAAATACGGTCTTAATCGCAAGCATAATACGCGACAGCTCGCCGCCGGATGCAACTTTTGACAGCGGACGCGGCTCATCCCCCTGATTTGCGGCAATCAAAAATTCCATATCGTCTTTCCCGTTACCGGTAAACCCGGCAAGCTCATTGTGGCTCACCGTAAAATCCGGATGATTAAAATTCAAATCGCTTAACGAATCACAAATCCGTTTGCACAACTGTTCTGCTCCGTCTTTTCTGATGTTTGTCAATTTCAAGCACAATGCTGACAGCCTGTCCGATAATTTATCTTTCTTCTTGTTCAGCTTCTCCAAATAAGCGTCATAATCTTCGTACTTTGTTAATCTTTCATTGATTTCCGTCAAATGCTCCATGACCGATTCATAGCTTCCTCCAAACCGGTTCAGGACATTCCTTACATAATCAAGACGTTCTTCAACCTGCCGGAAGGTTCCCTCATCAAATGTAAAATCCGAAAGATACTTTGTGATTTCATAATTTACGTCGTTTGTTAAACTTTCGATATCACTTAATTGATCTGACATTTCTTCGATTGCGCCGTCAAACTCTGCTGCCGACTGCAATTCTTTCATCGCATAGGAAAGAACGGAACTGACGCTGTTGTTTTGCTCCGCCAAAAAATCATGAGCCTTTCCCAGATGATTTATTATCACACTGGCACTGTTTAACCGCCGGAATTCCTGCTCTAATATTTCTTCCTCGCCCTCTGTTAATTTGGCATTTTCTATTTCATTTTTTTCGTATTCCAGGAAGGAAAGCTGTCTTTTTCGCTCGTCATCCACTATCCTGACCTCCTCCCATTCGGAACATACTGCCTGATATTCTGTGAAAACGGCTAATAATTCTTCTTTCACCGCTTTATTTTCTTCTTTTTTAAATTCATCAATAATCTCTAAATGTTTCTTTTTTTGTAGCAGAAACCGGTTGCTGTGCTGTCCGTGAATATCAATACATAATTCGGCTACTTGTTTGATTTTACTGACCGGCACACTTTCTCCGTTGATTTTATTGACACTGCGGTTATCCATGATTTTCCTTGAGATGACAATCTGTCCGTCCTCCGGTTCAATGTCAATCTCCCTCAATGCCTTTAATGTTTCCGTATGTTCAATATTAAATACCAGCTCTACCATCGCATGGTCTGCGCCTTTTCTTATCATATCGGCGGAAACACGTCCTCCGAGGGCAATATTAACGGAACCGACAAGGATTGACTTGCCGGCTCCGGTTTCTCCCGTCAATATATTCAGATGTTCCCTGAAATCAATATCAATTTCATCAATGATTGCAAAATTTTTCACATGCAGATTAACAAGCAAAATAACTCCTTCCGCCCGCTTTTACCGGATCTTTTCGTGTCTGCGGAGCAAGTTCCACGAAGTGGAACTTCGGCGGGCGCGGTTCTCAGCCGCCCGCTTTTACCGGATCTTCCGTATCCGGACACGGCACCTAATCCTAAGACCCCTTACGGTTGCAATAATTTTTGTTCTGCCCGGTCTTCTTCCGGTTACCGTACCGTTATTGGAAACCGATGCGACCAACGGATTGGTGGAATGCCAATTGACATTGTTGTTGATCTCATTCACCGATAAGGTTTCCGTATCGTACTGACGCATTCTCAATGTTCTGCGGTTCATTCCGACGACCAGTACGTCCGTGTATCCGAGCATACCGTTCGGCGTTCTTCCGTATACCGTAACCTGACCTCTCCTCTTTGTTACAATCTTACCGTATTTATTAATGGTTGCAATTCTTTTATCATCCGAAAAATACTTGATTTTGTCTGTTGAGTTTGCCGGGGATACGGCAATACCTGAAGGTATTTTTCTGCCTCTTGCCACAATCAGCTCGGCATTGGCTACGCTGACGCCGGTTGCGGCTACCGGCTCCGATACCGTAATCAGACAGATGGCATATTTACCGGAACCATCTGTCGTCCTTGCACGTACTCTTACCAGACCCGGTGACAATGCAAACACTCTTCCGTTGCTGTTTACTGTTGCAATCCCACTGTTGTCTGTCGTCCACTGGACTTTCTTGACCGTGGTATTTTTCGGAGTAACTGTCGCTTTTAATTTGAGTGATTTTCCTACCAGCATTTTTGCCGTGCTTTTATTTAATTTAATCCGTTTTGCTTTCCGTACGACAATGACTTTGCATTGTGCGCTGGCACCGGAACCGTCTTTTGCGGTTGCCCTGATATATGAGGTTCCGATTTTTTTGCCCTTGACTTTTCCGGAAACATTCACGGTAGCAATCTTTTTTTTGCTCGTCGACCATTTTACCGATTTATTGGTAGCGGTTGCGGTAGAAACTTTAGCGGTAACCGTAAAGGTTTTTCCCAACTGCAGGTATTTTGTTGTCGGCGAAACGGTAACTTGCGTTGATTTTTCTTTTACGGTAACAATACAGGAGGCAACATAGCCGCCGTCATTGGAGGTTACGGTAACCATTGTCATACCGCCCTTTTTACCGGTAATTCTCAGGAACGGGGTTCCGCTGTCTGTTTTTTCTTCCGTAGATATGACAGAGCTGTCGGAAACTGTCCATTTAACGGATTTATCATATGCCGTCGGCGGAGTAAATGCCGGAATTAAATCAAAGGTTTTTCCTTTTTCCAACGTATAAGAGTCATGATTCAGCTTGATGGATTTTAATCCGTCACGCACGGTAATCTGAATATATTCGGAAACACCGGAGGCTGCTGTGACTTGTATAATGGCATTCCCGACTTTTTTTGCAGTAATCAGCCCGTTGACGTCTACGGTTGCAACGTCGGTGCTGAAAGAACGCCATGCAAAGGAGTCTGTCGTATCTGCCGGTTTCAGTGTCATTACCGGTTTATATGTGGCACCGGTATTCATCGTGTAGACGGCAGGTGAAAAGGTAATCGACTCACACGGCTGCAGAACGGTTACTTTGCTCTGCTGCAGTAAATTTTCTTCGGTTTGTATGGAAATATAGGCAACCCCGGCTTTTACCGCCTTGACCAGACCGTTGGCGTCTACGGTCGCAATGGAGGAATCCGACGAGGAGTATTGTACGGTTGTCGTAGCTCCCGGCGGCATAACTGAATAGACAAGCTGCTGGGTTTCTGCCTGATGTGTTCCGTATTTTGCGTTTAGTGTAAAATTATCCGGCTGCAATGTGATGTTTGTTACGGGTTCCAATACGGTCAGCGTACACATGGCAATGATGCCGGAAGGATTATATCTGGGCGCAACGGTCAGATTGACAATTCCCGGTTTTATCAGCTTGATCAGACCGGTTGCCGTACCCTCTTTCGGTGTTCCGGATCCCTCAATCGTTGCAATCGACGGATCAATGGAGGTCCAGACCAGTTCGGTACTGTTTGCATCTTTCGGCAGATAATTGACCTTTATCGTCCTTTCACTGGAATTCGGCATATTTTTCATAGTCAGAATCTTCTGTTCAAATTCAATATTGGTAATGGCAATCATTACGGTTACTTCCACGTATTTTTGCATATTATTTTTCGTATTTGTTACAATGATAGTGGTACTTCCGCCTTTTCGTGCCGTTATTACCGCGCTTTTTTTATCCGCCGACGCCTCCACCGTAATAATCGAAGGATCCTTTGCGGTCCATACAAGCGACGCTTCCGATACCATCTGGTTTCCGAGCACTGCCTTTACTGTGGCGATATCACCGACTTTCATGGAAAGGTCTGTCGGTGACAACTCAAAATTCGCAAGTGCCGGTTCGACTTTTACACTGCAGGTGGCATTTTTAATAACCGCACCGGTTTCGGTCCGCAGGCTTGCTGTGATAATAATATNNCCTGACGCCGGTTATTTTACCGTTTCCGTCTACCGTAACATAAGTCCGGTTCGATGTTTCCCATGTAACCGTTCCTTCCATGTTATCGCTCATAATAACACGAAGGTTATAAGAATCACCGACACTGAGTATATGACTGATTCGGTCAAGTCCGAAACTGTCGATGATGTTTAGCTTGATATCAAAATTGGTATCCCCGTAAACCGGCGATTCCGGGTTGGTCAATTCCTGAATTTCCCTTATATATGCGGCTCTCGGATTCACCTTTACATCAATCAGTGCGGACGCCATCGTGTTGATGACGGTGTTATCTTCAATATAGTCCGCATAATTGCCTGCATCTCCGCCCCCATAGGTAAGAACCGGATCAAAGAAATATTTTTTGAAATCATCGACCGTCAAGTTGAATGCATTTGCCATATGATAGCTGTCCCCCACCATCAGGGTCGCCTCAAAATTCCCGAAGTCCGCAAATACACTTAGTTCTACTACTGTAGGCGAATAAGCAATTGTTTTTCTTGCTTCGCTTTGATAGGTACCTGCCGTATAAAACTCAATAAAATATTTTCCCGCCTTTGCCTGAACTTCCAATATGGAAGACCTGCTGCTGCTCGGTGTAAGGGTAATCAATTCCGAACGAAGACCTCCGGTAAGGGAGTTTGCAATCACATTATACCCGCCGGCTCCGTTTTCCTGTTTTATGACCCAAATCACTTTATTCCCTAAAGATTCTAAGTTATTTTCTCCGAAATACGTGTCAAGATATAAAAATTCCCCGCGGTTCATTCCGGTACTCAATGCTTTGGTAAACTGACTGTTGCTGTATTCCGTATAATCGTCGGTAACTCTCGGTATGACATAAACCGGCAGCACCGCCTCATAGGCGGTCGTCGCCCCGGACGGGGTGTATGTCGCCGTTATCGTCGTATATCCGGCACCGACCGGTGTGGCTTCTCCCGACCATTGATTTACGGAAATAACGTCAGTATTGGCACTCATCCACTGGGCATTCGTGGGATCGCCGAAGTTCAGCTCTAATTGCTGTGCCGCGTCATTTGAATAAAGAACCAGCGCTTTCTCTGTCGAGTCATCATATATGTATTTGTATATCGCATCGTTTCCTGTTGTTTCCACTGAAAAGATTACCTCAATATCGCATCCGGTACTGGCAAGCACGGCTCCGCTTGGGTCCATAGAATCCTGAACGGTTACGGTTACTCTGACCCGTCCGGGGGATAATGCCGTAACCAAAGCAATATGCTTGAAATTCGGACTTCTCTCTACTCTGGCAATGACATTGTTTCCGGCACCTTCAATCGTCCAGGTAACAATATACCTTGGGTCGTCATAAATCTGACCGTCTACTGCCATATCCAACTGGAGTTCCCTTTGCCGCATTTCAACCAGTGTATTGGTCACGTCGTTACCGGAAATTTGAATATAAATACTGTCGGCAGCAAATGCCGTATAGCCAAAATAGGCACAGATTCCTACCGTAAACAACGTTACAAGTAAAATCATGTACCTAAGCTTAAAAAATCGTCTTTGTTTTGATTTCATGATATTCCTCCCCGCAGAATTCTAAAATACATTATCCATAGTTTATATCGGCTGAAATGCTTGATTCTTTTACTATTCTACAAATATACTATGTCAGAATTATAACATAG
This sequence comes from Lachnoclostridium sp. UBA933, assembly GCA_002293545.1. Classification (GTDB taxonomy): domain Bacteria; phylum Bacillota; class Clostridia; order Lachnospirales; family Lachnospiraceae; genus UBA933. The sequence goes on from DBDL01000120.1 coordinate 13,670, forward strand.
GTGAGCGGGAAATATCCAGTGGTTTTGAAAAATAATTGGAGCTTCTTCCGGAACCTGCTCCGCAAGAAGATAACTTTCTAAATAATAAAAGCGGACGGCTGAGGAACGCGTCCGCTAAAGTTTGCTTTGCAAACTTTGCTCCGCAAGAAGAGAACGTTCTGAGTATTAAAAAAACTGACGCCGCCGGAAATGAAACTCCGTGGCTGCGTCAGTCCTGACTGGCATATGGTATTATGTTAAGTATTTTGATTTTGCATATCCTGTTACGTCTTTGAATTTTACTTTGGTGTATTTTCCTGTCTTTGCAAGGACGTCACAGGTCATACCCTGGGGAATAATTGTCAATACTTTTGATTTCGGCAGTTTTGATTTCCGGATTCTTGTGCCGGTTTGGTATGTGGCTTTTGCGGTCCATGTCTTTTTGAAATTTGTAATGTTTTTATACTGACGTTTGAGTTCGGTCGTTGTGCTTCCCCATTTTTTCAAGTAATAGTGCGGTTTATCTACGATGGATTTCCAGTCGCCGCCCCAGCCAAGACCGCAGCCTTTTGCAATCTTCGCGACTTTCCGGAACCAGTCGCCCGATTCGTTATAGGCACCCTTGCCGTCATTCCGGTAGATATCAAAGGCAATTCCCCACTGGTGCTGGCTTGAATAGGTGCTTCCTTTGGCATTGGTAACGATACTGCCTCCGGTCGTCCGCCCTTTTGCATATAATGCATTCTGTTCTTTTACGGTGCGGAAGCATTCGCCGATTCCGACCTTGTATCCTTTGTCTTCCGCTCTTTTTAAAAACACTTTCAGTTTGTGCTGAAGCAGCGGGTGAAGTTGTGTTTTATCCCTCATCGTCCGTATCCTCACTTTCGTCAAAATAGTTGAATACCTCTATGTTTTCTTCCATTTCTTTAAGTGTTTGTTTGCTTTCATTCAGGCTTTTCAGAACGTCGTCTGCCGCAATGGCATTTTTGCTGTAGCTGTTGTTCTTCCAGTATCCAGCGGCGATGGCCGCGACGGCAATGACAATTTCCATGATTTCGGTTACTCTGTTTTCATCAACAAAAAAAAGCTCCTTTCCGGCAGCTTTGCTTGCAATCATATTGATGAGAACGAGAATGAGCAGGATTGCTCTGACGAGGGTTCCTTTTTTTATGTCTTTTAGTTTTTCTATCATTTATTTCTTCCTTTCCGGATATGAGATACCGTCCACCTGTTGTATAAGGATAGTATCTTCCAATGTTTCGATTGCTTTGTCAATCGTACCGTTAAATCCTTGTGCTTTCATACTTTGTGCAATATGCAGCAGGGATTTGTTCAGCGCAAGTCTGTTCTGCTTTCCATCCTCGATGTCCTTTTGCTGACTTTTTGTCCAGCTTTGGATGGCGTCCATCTTTTTCAGTATGGCGTTATATTTTTTGATTACAAATGTAATCGGCATAATGATAACGGCAATTGTGCTGATCCATGCTGCCAGCAGTTCAATGTTGATAACGATTTCAATCATTCCTTTCTGTCTGTATTCAATGCGAATCTCTTTGTTTTAAGAGAGATTTGTCGGTAACAGGATGTTATTGCCCTGTTTTTGCGTTTTCTTCATAATACTTCAGGGCAGTTTGATATTGTGCCTGTTTGATTGTTTGGATTTCTGATGAAAATTGTATTAAAAGCGGCTCGATAGCCAGTGCCGGTATACCGGAGGACAATGCCTCGCTGATTGTTTCAGACAGTCTTTTTTTTAATTCTTCCGCTGCAATTTCCAGCGGCTTGCTTTCCTTTGTTTTCTTTTCATTCATTATGTATTGCTCCTTTCTGATAATAGGTTAAAGTCATATCAAATGATTCTTCATTGCAAAACTTCTGTTTAAAACTTCTCTTTTTTGCTCTTCCGTATAAAACAACTCAAAACCTTTTACATTGACACAAGTTTTACAAGGTCTTTTAATATAAGGTCTGTGCATTGTCTGTATCTTATTATCTTTTATCCCTGAATTATGATAGCACCCTGTTATTTGACCGCTGGAATATACAACCGTCCAATGAGTGATAAAGCCTGAAAGCAGTGAGCTGTCACCTTCAAGTGGTTTTTGCACCTTTCCGTCATTATCCTGAAAATATCTGTATCCCACTTCCGTATATTTCATATGATGATCGATGCAGTATTGTTTTTTATCCTCCCAGCAATCTTCCGGATTTCTCAGAATAAGGATTTCATCAAAATAATCGGGGGGGCCGTCTTTCCCGCATTGCTTATGCCACGCCGCAATTCTTCTGAAATTATTTGTTGGGGGGATTGGTTTCATTCCGTTTGTTTTGATCAACCCACTATAGCCTCGTTCATTAAGCCCTTTAACCAAACCATCTATTCCCGGATACAGCCCCGGTTCTCCTCCGCTGATTTCAATCAGCCATTGATAAGGAGGACAATATGTATCCAGCCAATGAAATATCCTTTCATTTGTTAAATCATTGTATCCCGGTTTATCAACAGGATACAGCCACTTTTTCATCGGGCATTGTTCACATCTCAGATTACAGGATTGTATTGGGTATATCGTCAGCAGATACATATATTTTCTCCTTTTCGGTTGATACGTTTACTTATTTTTTGCGTCATTCCCATCCTTATTACATTGCTTTTTCCAGCGACTCTATCTTTTTTTCCAATTCTTGGATTCTTTTGTCCTGCTCCAGCGTTTTCATAACTGCCAAACCGATAAATTCACTGTATCGAAGCGAATACGTATAATCCAGAACCTCGTTGTCATCGTCCGCATCGCCTTCAATATCATAGCATTTGATTGGTCCGGATTCCTCTAATTTTATGATGAATTCATCGTTATACTCAATATCTATCTCAATATCCGAATAGTCAGATAAATCTAATTTATCACCTGCACCCGGAAGCAATGATAGTGTGTATGACATATATTGTCTGTCAAAGATAAGCTCCAGTGTATCGTCTTCACTTTTCTTTGCTTCTACCAGCGGTATCGTAGGAGTGTCCACATCATATTCACATACGCCGGCATTGAAAATATTAATCTCTAGTGGCTCCGCGTTGTTATCATGCGAAATAAACCGGATTCCTTTTATATCAATCTTTTGCCTGGTTTTTTGAGAATTGGATTTAAAGATAATGTACCCAAAGTTTTTTCTGTATGCCGGAAGACTGACACGGAACCTTTCGGTAATAAATGTGTCACCTGTTTCTTCATATCTGTTGTGGTAACCAAGGGATACATCTTTGTAAACCTCATTTCTATACACGGGGTCCTTACAAAAACCGGCAAATTCTTCGGGAGTGATATCACATTTTTGCATTATTTTTTCTATCTCTCTGGCACCAAATCCCATATGGATTCTATTGGAACCGGATAATGCTTTTTGAAATCTGTACGACATCGGACGAAGATTATTATAAAACTTCATCATTTTTGTAAAATATTCAGGTACCTCTTTATTGGTATCATAATATTGCAAGTCTGTTTTTGTATGTTCATCCGATGTGGTTATACTTCCGACATTTGACCATATCTGCCCCCATCTTCGTCCTGACATGCCCAGTGAAGCTTTGCCGTCAATCCTTGGTCTGAAAGATGTTGTAAAATTAACCCCATTATTATAATTGTAATTACTATATAATTCCACAATAGCATTATCATATGTTATATTAGCATATCGATACGATTCTTCATCTGGTATTTTTACACTCCCCTGTACATAATCATGTACTTGTTTTAAGTTTTTTCCATTTGACCCAAAAGCTAAAATTTCATCGGCGCCAACAATTGCGGCATACTGAGAATGATTAGCAGGTGACTTATTTATCGTTATCCCTTCTTCAAAATATGTCTTGTACATCATTTCAATATGTCTTTTAGACCTTGGAAGGCTTCCTTCGGTACCGATTCTTATATATTTATTATCTGCCACTACATCAATTTCAATATTGCCGCCGATCCACTCGGTTACTCCTGATTTTAATAATAAATCCCCTGACGGATTAATTGTCATAGGATTTAGATTTTGAAAGCATCCTACTGTTGAAATTATTGTAGGCTTGTGTAAACGTATATCGCCGTCTAATACCTCAATTGTCCCGGCACACGATATCATCATAGCGTCAGCTTCGATATCTATATTGTGAGCTTTCATATCCATTAACCCTGCAGATTGCAATATTAAATTGTTATATGAAAGTATATTGATATACCCGGCTTGAATATCTGCCGTTTCAGCGGAATATATAGAAAAATTATAATATGAAGTTAAATTCAACTGACTTGCTCCGATTATATCAATATAATTTCCATAAATATACGAACTTCCGCTGTCACCAAAATTTATGCCGTCGTAAGACAGATATGTATCTGTTCCCTGCCAGCTGATACTGCCGAATGATTCTATTGTACCGCCGCTAATCGGTAAATAATTATGACTATGTGAAACATTTGCCTTTCCTTCTAATAATGCTTTTATCTTTGCGTAAAAATACTTTAAACCATCATAATTTAAATATTTTGCCATGAAATTCCTCCTGTCTTATTATTCCTGACACATTATCAATTTGGGATTTGCAGTATCTCCCATTTCCGAAGACAGTAACTATCCCGTTCCTTTTTTTATGTCTTTTCATTTTCCAATCACTTTCCTCCCCCTTTATATACTTAAAATGATGTAATCCATTCCTCCGGAAAAAATATTTCAAATCCTCCTACGTTTTGACAATAAGGGCATTTTTTCTTAATGTTCGCCTTTCTTGGCTCTGACATATTTTGAATCCTTATATCTTCCGAAGTCGTGTCACAATAGCAAGAGGAAATTCTGCCGCCGGAATATACTACTGTCCAAAAATCAATGAACCTGTTTTTGCGTTTTGCATCGGTTCCCGGCGTTCTCAGTGCCTCCGGTCGGTGAAACTCCTGAAAATCTACGTCTTTATAAGGTATATTATGGTCAATGCAGTATTGCTTCTTTTGCTGCCAACAATCTTTTGGGTTTCTCATGATCAACATGCTGTCCGCATATTGAGGCGGTTTGTCAATCCCAAATATTTCATGCCATGCAGCCACCCTCTTAAAGGTAGCCGTATGCGGAATAGGCAATGTTCCGTTTGTTTTTACCAATCCGTAATATCCTCTGTCAGATAACCCTTCGACCAGCCCTTTTATTTCAGGATATACTCCCGGCTCTCCGCCGCTGATTTCGATAAGCCATTCTCTTGGGTTCAAATATTTATCAATCCACTTAAAAATAAGTTTATTATTCAACTTATTGGCATGGTGATTCACCGGATATGTCCATTTCTTATTCGGACAATAATAACAGCTCAGGTTACAGCTCTGTATCGGATATATCGTTAGTAAATTCATTTCCCTGATTCCTTTCGTTAAGAACCGATTCCGCATGTTCGATATTATTACGCCATCCCTGTCTGGTTTCATGTAATTCATCGGGCTTATACGGCAGTTCAATGTCATGTTCTTTTTGCAGTGCCAACATGATGACTTCCATATTTTTAATAACCTTATAATCCGTATTGGTTAAATTCTGAAGAGATTGAGAAATGACTATTTCTTCTGAAAAATCTTCACTTTCTAATTCTATGACATCTACCATCTCGCCATCTTCTATAATAGGTTCAAAGCGCGGAGCATTGATAATTTTTTCATATACCGGACTTCCTTCATAAATGGCTGCTACAATATCTGATGGAACATTTCCTTCAAATTGCGCGATAAAGTGTTTCGGATCCATACCATCTATAGTATAATAACTATAGATATTATTACTGTTTTTNNATCTAAATGCGACATAATTATATTTCATGGTCGCTGCTTGCGTGTCTAAATTCATTACGTGGAATCCGGTAGATACTAACTTGCAGCCAGAACCGTCCGGACTCGTTGTTGTAATTGCCCTTGGCAAAAAGTACATATATTTCTGTGTTCCTGTCTGGCTGCGCATATCCGACAGCCTGTAACANNCAAAGCTTGGCTGAAAGCCCAATTCAATGCTTTTCCCACCATTCCATTCTGTACTGAGATAATTAAACGTTCCCGTAACACTGATTGAGCTCATAAACGTATGCCTGTTCATATCCTCTAAATATCCGCATCCGCCGTGCATTTTTATTGTGTTTGCTTCACCTCGCGCCATTTTGTCATTTGTTATTGTTCCGGCTGCTATTTTACTGTTTGTCACGGCACTGTTGGCAATCGTTAGTTTCGTACTGCCTGTCACATCTCCTGTGTGTGCCGTATGTGAAATCGTTCCCGAACTGGTTATCGTTCCGCCGGACAAACCTGTTCCGGCAGTTACAGAGGTCACTGTACCTCCGCTTGCAACTGCATCTGTAATACCATATCCGCTTAATGTAGTCGGCTTATTTGTCACACCGCTCCATGGGACAGAATTTGCGGAGTTTGCCGCACCGCCTTCCGATGAGGATCCGGCATATTGATGTGTATGCAAATCTGCTTTTTCATTTAACAATGCTTTGATTTTCGTATGATATCGGGATAATCCCGCGAGGTTTAAATATTTTTCCATTAATACACTCCTTTCATGTCAAGATTTAAGATATGAGTATTGCATCAATTTCAGCCGTCGTAATGCTGACTACTTCAGATGATACTAAATATCCCTTTCCTTCTACAAAGTTTTTAACCGCATTTGCAGTCGGTATATTGGCAGATGTATTAATGGATGTAACTACTGCTTTCCCGCTGTCTTGCAACGCGNNGTTTCCGGATACTGCGCTGGCAGGTCCGGTTGCTGCGCCGTCAAGATTTGACTGCACAACTGTCCAATGTGCGTTATTGGCCGTCGTTCCGCCGGTAACACAGATAACCATATCGCCGGCTTCACATGTAACTCCCGCATAAGAACCTGCCGTAATAATTTTGTAAGTATCACCGGCTTTATGGGATGCCGGCAATGCGGTGATTGTCCCTCCGGAGACTAACGTGCCTTTAAATATCATGGCATCGGATGCGGATAAGACACTGTCAACCGCCGTTTTTACAAATGCGGTCGTCGCTACTTGCGTCGTATTGGTTCCTGCCGCCGGCGTCGGGGCCGTCGGTGTTCCCGATAATGACGGACTCGCCAGCGGAGCTTTTGCATCCAATGCATTTTTTACCGGTTTGTTCTGAACCGGATTTGTCGATGTGCTGCTTAAATCAGAATCCACCGATATGTTTACCGATTTACTTGTTACACTCAATGCCGCATTATTTACCTTAACCGATTCGATGACATTTGCTTGTGCCGATGCCGGCGCATGTGCCGACTGGCTGTGCGAATATGCCGCATCATAATTTGATTTCAGTGCCGTCGTCAAGTCGTTTGCCGACAAGCCTTTTCCTGCTTCCTGTGCCGTAAATCTCCCTTTGATTCCTTCGTGATAATGTGTTAAACCTTCTAATGTTAAATACTTTGCCATAATTTTATTCTCCTTTTTTTAGTTTGCTAATATATAGTCAATGTCCTCTATGGAAACATCCGCTTCATAGTCGGGCAAAACTACCTCGGTGCTGTCAATTTTATTTATTTCTTCATTTGTAATCGCAATAATCCCATGCGGGTTTTCCGTGTTCTCAAAATGATTTTGCTGTTCATTTTTCAAAGCGGCGTCGTTTGTCATCAACAATGTATAGCGATTATTAAACTGATCTGCATGGGCAGGTGTTTTTACTGTCATCTCTTCCATATTTTCATTAAAACTTATGGGTTCATTCAGTGATATATATGCCATTATGCTATACCCTCCCTTTTGTTATCGTTCTCTCCAGCATCTAAAAAACGGCTTCCATCCAATTGAAAAGAGCCGTCTAAATACCAATAACCTTCTTTTACGTAATTCAGATCAAATACAACATGTGCAGGTCTCATTTGATAAACATAATGATATAAAATATTTTTATCAAACGAGGGTTCTTTATCTTCATACCATACGTTTAAAATAATATACGCATATTGATATTCATGATAAGTCGCCCTGCATCCTGTGATTCTTTGAAGGTAGGAACACAGTTTTTTGGGATTAACCGGCGCATTATAGATACGTTTTGTTTTTATATTACGGATACGTTCGTTACAATCCGAGGTTTCATTTACTTCAATCCCATACTTTTGTTCATGATATTTCAATCCCCATTCAACCGGTTTTTTACCCTCTTCATTGGCTGTTTCCTCAGATTCTGGTAATTCAAACGCTTTATCTGCTGTTTCAATAAATATCAATCTTCTCAAATCATCAAATATTTTCTTGGAATCGCCAAGTTCTTTTCCCAGTGTGTTATATATATTTTTCGCAATATAGGAATCATCATAGATAGGAGCAACCATATCCATCATGTCTATTGCTGTCTGATTATCCGGTAAATATTTTATTGTCATATCAGCCCTCCCGCTCAATAAAATGAATCTTTCCAATGACCGGATAATCCGTACTCCTGATTGGAATATTCTCTCTTATGTATTCTTCCGGAGGATTGCTTTCATCCCCTTGGGCATCCATTTCATTACTGACATAATATTGTAAGTCTGTAAAATCACTGATTCCCTTTGTTAAAGAAAGAATCGCACTGATTTTATGATATTTCAGAACACCCTCTTTTTTTGCTTCTTTGTAGTATGCAAGCACTTTATTCCGAAATTCATTTTTAATTTCATCCAGACTGTTTTCTTTTTTCCGGACAATCACTGCCTGATAGTGAAAAACAAGTTCCGATACCGTTGTTACTTCCAGTGTCACTCCTCCGATTGGCATCAGTCTGTCTTCCGAACCCTCAGGGCTGTCAGCATCGGTGCCTTCAATGTATTTTTTGACCAGCGGTATACTTTCCGGGATGGGTCTGCCGTCTTTGCCGATAATAATTAGCCGGACCAGCCCCGGACGATCATTTGTATCCTGTACGACACAATCTTCTACTCCCGCATGAGGGCACTCTCTTGCCCATCTTTTATAATCCGCAATACTTCCCACATAAGATACTTCAATACTTTCATTTATCTGCTGTATTCGATCACGTAAAGACTCGTCATCTTCGATATCCAAACCTCCCTTGAGGACTTCTTGGTTTACTACGGATACCCCGTCAAGAGGCTCGTCCATCAAAACAATCGTACCAATATTGGCATTATACGCCTCACCGATTTCTTCTGCGACAACCTCTATCTGTATTTCCCCGGTATCGCCGATTTGATATTCCAACTCACAGCGATACTCTTTTTCTTCTACATCATCGGTTCCCTCTGTTGTAAATATTGATCCTGCTTCAATTACCGTACCGGAAGGTCCTGTTACGGTCAGACTGCCTCTGGAAAAACCGCCCTCTTTTCTTTTGATTCCTGCGATTTTAGCATGTTCATCGAGCCACTCTCCATATGCCCACATGGGAAACATAAGCATCAGTGTTTCCTGTAAATGATGCTCCAGTATCTCACTTTTTTCGATTGCCGTCGGCTGAAGAAAATTGTAAGCCATACTGCCGGGTGTTGATACGATGTCCGGCGGCAGGGTATTCTGCATTCTTTCCAATATACTGTCAACATCATTCTCTTCTAAAAAACTTGGCGGAATAAATTCTATCATCCTATTTCACCTTCCCTTCTGCTATTGAACTCAGAATCGATAACCGCTATAATTCCGCTTGTCGATTCGATCGTGCATTCAATATAAACGCCATCGCCATCCCATTGAAATACAAAGTCGCTGACGGATTCCGTGCGGCCCTCCGGATCTTCCAGCAATGCGTCTGTTATTGTCGTTTGCAGCAGCAATTCCGCTTCATCTCTGTCTTCCAACCCTATATTCTCCTCCAGCTCTACCCCGATATCATCCGGGTATGCCAGACACTGATATCTTTCAATCCGCATTACCGACTGACACCATTGTATCCATGCATCCGCTCCGCCGCATAACATTACATCGTTACTTCCCTTTACAAATTCTCCGGTGGAATAGTCAAATTTGTAATCTTTTTTATATAATATCTCTTCCTCATCCCCAAATTCTTCTTCCTCATCCACCTCAAACACAGGATATAAATCTGCCAACTTCCTCACCCCTATTCATCGTCTTCTTTTCCATCAATTACACCTATGACACAAATATCCGAATCAATCCACGCAACTAAAACACGATCATTTTCTTCTGCTTCCACGCCCTTACATATTAAGTAATCCTTGATGATTTTGGAAAAGCTGTCCACTTTGATTCCGTTTTCTTTTTTCGTTCCTAGTTCAATGGAAATATCACTGCAGGCATCTCCCCGAATCACTTGCTTAGAACGGTTATCGATTACTTTTGCAAGATAATTGATTCCTTCCTTTGGCTTTCCCATATGTTCTCCAATCCCGCGTAATTACCGGTGCCTGACACCGCCATGCTGTTTACGCCTATTATAGTTTCTTGATTTCTAACGTCATTTCCCTGTTATCGGCATTGTGGGTTACCGATACCACTCTGTAGTAACCGGTCAGCATCCCAACTTTAACGACCCTGATTTTGTAGCCTTTTCTTATTTCCGGAACATCCATTGTATTAAGGGTAATCGACCGATCCAGCCTGCCGCTGTCATCCAGTACCTTTTGTGCGGATTTTTTTGCTTGCTTTTCCTTGGTATCCCCGCTTTGATACACAATCTTTTTTATTATTCCGTACTCTGTTTTCCCGCTTATTTTGGTAACAAAGGAGGAACGTTTCTTATCATTTTTCTGGGAACGGACCACTACCCTCGTTACCAATCCCTCCATACTGACATGGTTGTTTACAGAGGTAACATGCTCCGGTCTGAATACATAAACTTTTTTATTATAACCAACGTCATCTATGACGCATTTCCCTTTTGACCCATAGACTACATAGTTATTTTTCTCTTTATCATCACCCATTTTTTTTGCAAAATTCAAGGTACTCAGTAACGCCTCCGAAGGATGTACGCCTCTGAATACCTTTTTGTTATGCTTTGTTTTATTTTTGTATTGATATGAATTTTTGATTCCGCACCGGGCGTTGATTTTTTTGCAAATGGATATGGTCTTGCTTCCTTTCGGAAACAAAAATTCTTCTTCTGTTTGCTGCAAATATTTTAGGTTATTGTATAACGTCAGGGAAATGGATTTGGCAGAAGCGTCCCTTCTGTCATCAAATGCCCAAACAATTCCACGCATGATTTCCACCCATTTGTTGTCTTCCCGGTACTGAATGAGCATTCTCGTTCCCAGCTTGATTTTTTGTTTGATATTGGCTCCGCCTAATTTCCCGTTGATGATATCAATATTCGCTCTCTGGGCAATCTGTTCTTGTGATTCATCCCATGACAGGGACTGTACAAATTCAGTAATATTGAATCTATCTCCATTGGGCAGTACAAGCACCACTTTATAATCATTCAATATTTTCATTGTGTTCACCTCCCGGTTATGGAATTGTCAGCTTGGTACCCGGAAAAATCCAATGACCATGATCTGAATTTTTATAATGATACTTCTTGGCTGTTTTTTCTATTTTTTCTTTGTTAGCATTATAAATTTTGGTGTATTTACTTCCGCTTCCGTAATACTTTAAAGAAATACGCCAAAGAGTATCTCCTTTTATGACAGTATAAGTGCTGCCATTCTTTTTTCGCCGGTCATCATTATTGTTTTTTTTCTTTCCTTTGCTTTTCTTATCTTTCTTAATCTTTAAATCGTTGTACTCAAAAAATGAAACCGAATAATGAATATCTCCGAAAGCACTTCCTTCACCGATATCTACAACAAAGTTGTCAATCTGAACTTTCATATTGATTCCAAATTCACTGATAACTATTTTTAGATGCGTATTATTATCCCGCCATTTTTGAAATAATGATACCCACTCCTTCGGCGTCAGCGTAGTTCCGCTGTTTAGATAATTGGGATATTTTTGCTCATTTCTTGCTGCTCCAAAAAAAATTGCATCCCAAGATATTCCATCGGCACTGTTTCCGGCACGCACCTTGCATTCATCACCCTCCAAAAGATTATATACTCTCCATTGTGATGCGGTACTTAATTGAATTTGTTGCGGAATACCCGTCAAAAGATATGCCGTATTCTTTTTTTTCGCTTTATTTTCATTTTTTTTCTTAGATGTCTTTGCATCCTTTTTTTTAGACGTACCCGCATTCTTATTCGTATCCAAATCAACAATCTTAATATCCATCGTTTATGCCCCCTCTGTTAATGGTTTATTGGAGAAAATTTCTTCTAACCCGAATGCTATTTCCGAACCCGCTTCATTTGCAATTTCAGAGATATGATCGCGGATATAGGACATAACGCTTTCCGCATCCTTCGAGTCACTGCCGATAACAAATTCGTTGTTTCCTAAATCAACATTAATTTGAATATTGGGTTTTGATTCGTTTTCAGAATTATTATTCCCTTGTTTTCTTGTCGGCAGGTATTCTTCCTCTGATACTTCTTCTTTTGACTGTACGGCATTAATTCCGATGATACCGCCTCTGGCATTCTTTTGAATCTGATTCACACCAAGCAGTCTTCCGGTTCTTTCATAGAGTGCTAATGCTCTCTGACGACGCTGCGGTGTAAGCGGGATGATGGCTTCCGGACCTTCTTCACAAATCCATGAGAGTTGTTTCCCGGACGGGAAACCGCCGAGGGCTTTGTGACCGGCACCCTCTGAATCTTCTTCCGTAGGTTTATTGTCCCCAATTGTCCCTACTACCGTTGCAGTACCCTTGCCTCCGCCGGAAAAAGTGACCATTGCTGATGGATTGGCTAAACTGTAATCCGCCATGATGCTTACCGGACTATTCACCATAAATGCCGGTGCAAACGCATTTGTCATATATTCATTCGCTTTCTCTCTGTTTTTCTCACAATTGGCTTGAAGTTCTTCATCATCTGCTGCTATTTCTACATTGCCTGTATCGGTTTCTGAACCGGCAGTCCCTTTATTGGGCGTTGTCATAAGGTAATGCGGCGGTTCATTAAAAATCAAATCAGTAACATCATCCAAAACACCCCCAACATCCTCCCAAAAACCTACGTAATTTTTGAGGAAATCATAAGCTGCCCCACCAGGTGCAGGACCCGATGTGTCGGGTATAATTCCAATGGCACCTGTTTCGCTTTTTCTTGCATTATCTGCTATTTTTTTTCTATTTTCTACCCTTGCTTCTAATTCTGTTCTTCCTTCACCAAAGATATCTGCAAAACCTTTGGCTATAAAATTTGCATTCTCATAATTCTCAAGGTCTTTTTCTGCATACTCTACTGATCTGTCTAAACCATCTTGGAGTTTATTATTAAGGTCTATCTGTCCATTGTCATAATTCGTTTTCTCCTCGTCATTAATTTTATGTTTTTTATAGCCATCCGGTAATGAATTTATGATATTTTCGATAATCTGATAAGCATTATCCTGATCTTCCCCGCTTTGAAAATTCTTTTTAATCTGAAAATCATTCATAATATCTTCTTGGGTCCATTCTTTCCCTTTTGCCAATCCCGACATTATTTTTTCCTGATACTGGTTCTTCATCTCATCTCTTTCGCCTTTACCGAAAAATGCATCTGTAAAATCATCTAATTGCTTATTCACAACCCTATCTCCGGATTTTATTGTATCTTGTTCGTGCCACTGCTCTGCTTTCGCCTTTTCATTCTTAAATACCTCTAAATCCTTTTCCGTCTTACCGCTTTTCCTATATTTTTCAGTGGCAGCATCAATTAAGTCAATTTTGACCTGATCACGAGTTTGATCGTCATTCCTTTTTCTTTCTAAAAAGTTCTTTTGTAATTCAGTAAAGCTTTCTGGAGATTTGTCCGCTCCAAATTCTGCTTTCCGTCCTTTATCCGCTGCCCTATCTCCCCTCTTTTTTTCTCTATTGGTGATTCCGTCAACTATGTTCATATGTTTTTCAAGGTCTTTTGTATCTGCTTTATTCAATCCTCCGTTCATTTCCATTTTTCCCAGCAGTCTTTCTACTTCCTTTTGATGCTTCTTGATTCGCTTAATTTTAGGTATGTACATATCATCAACTTGTTTCAGATGCTTCTTTTCCTGCTTTCCATCATATGTCATTTTTATCGCCTCAGTTTTTTTGTTATATCTTTCTTCCAGATATCCGGACGATGTTTGAAGATGCCCATTGATATCGCTTACAAATTCGGATTGTTCCTTCCCATCCATTTTGATTCCGTATTTTGTCCCATAGTTAAGTTTCCTCATCTGCCTGTCTTTATTATATGATGTATCTTCTAATGTTTTTCTGCTTTCTTCTGTCCGGTTATTCGATACCTCAAAATTAATCATGGCTTTTGCATTTTTTCCAAAGACAACTTTATCAGCCATCTTTTGTATTTCTTCTAATGAATAAATAACATCCCCAAAATGTCTTTTCATGTTTTCGCCTAATGCATCTTGTATCTTTTCTTGTAATTCTTCCGCTGACAGGCTCGTATCCCCCAAGGCTTTTTTTAATTCGCGCGACTCATATTTTGTTTTTTCGATAGCGATTGCCGCATAATTTTCTGATTCTGCCATTGCTTCATAGTCACCTGCAATCTTACCGCTATGCGCCTCTCCCATTGCGCTTCCAAGACCCATTCCAATCATGGTTCCTATCCCCGGCAGCAGTATTGAGCCGATAGCCGCTCCTGCTGTTGTCCATCCAATTTTTGCCATTCCAATATCTGTATTCGCTTTACCTTCTAAATCATCTTTTCCCCAGCCTTTAACCAAATGCCCTATACCGCTTATTATACTTTGGCTTCCCATTTGTAATCCGATATCTGCTGCCATGAGTGCGGCTGAACCTTTCATTGCCGATCCGAAACTGATATTTAATCCTGCTGACGTCGGCATTGATGCTTTGGTGGCTCCTCCTGCAGACGGCATCATTGATGCCTTGGGGACTCCTTTGGTTGCCCATGCTTTAAACTGGTCGCTTGCCGCTGACTTTACGGCACTTTGGACAGGGTTCATAATAGAACCAACGATGATTGACGCATAATCAGGATGCGTTATCCCAAGATCGGTTGACATTGTCGGCTTGGATTCCATAATATTTCTGCTGTTTATGATATTACTGCTGCCGTTTGTTCCGGAAACACTCCGAACCGCCGTATTCTGTTCCGTATTCCCCGGCATTGCATATCTTCCCGTCGGCGTACTTCTATTTTGTGTACCCGATACCCCAACCGATATACTTGTTTTTAGCCCTGTTACCATTTTCTTTATCTGACCGGATGCCCGATTATCAATTGATAACGTAACCTTCCATGCCTTAGTTGTCATTATTCTCAAATCGCTCATCACTTGGCTAATCACCGGTGATACCCGATCATACGCCTCTATCATCATTTTCACTTGTGTACGGTTCATCTTATCTATTTTTTCCTGCATTTTATCCAATGATTTATTGAAACCATCCACACTTTTTTTCGCACGGTTCATACTTGGAGAAACATTATCCTTTGCTTTCAGATCCAATACGATTACACTCATTTTCGCCACCTCCCTTTTCCTTATACTCCGATAAGAACCGCATCGCAGCCCTTACCAAAGTATAATAATTTATATGAAATCCCTATATCGCTTTACACCAATGATACAAAATACTTTTCCTGCTTTTTTATAGAAACGCAGGATAAAACTGATTAATCCTCGTCATTATTATCAGAAGAACCTAATACCTGCTGCTTGGCATCCAGTTCCATCTGATATTTTGTAGATTCCAGCAGCCATTTTCTTTTCCATTCGGGAAATTTGATAAATTCATCCGGATATATGCCATGTTTTTGAAAGATGACATGCAGCAATGTTCCCAGACCTCCCGAACGAATCAGTTTTTTACTACTTCGTCCATATCGTCTGTAAATCCGGAGATTTTATCAATCGCTTCCGTGATATCATTTTTTTCACCCGGCAACAGACATTTTTCAATAATCTCAAGCGGTTCTCTGAGATGCAGGGCATCCTTAACCTTTTGATTCTCCCATGTTTTCTTTTTGTCCTCTTCGATTGTTGCGTTATATATTTTCAAGTTTCTGAATTTTACCATATCCGTATCTTCCGGCAATTTCATTCCTGCCATTTTTTTGTTCCGTACATATTTTGTCGCTTTTTCCCTGCAAAAATCCAGTTCTTCATCTGAAAGGGGACGAATACGGAACGAAAATAATACGTTCCCATTCCTTTTAATAAGAATCGGCTGCTGCAATTCCTTGTCCGAACGATAATCCGCCGCAGAAATCATGCCTTTGATAATATCGTTTTCGTTCATAAGAACAGCATCTTTCATTTCTTCTTTAGAAAGTTCCTGATTCTCAGTATCATGCGCCTCCAACATATTCTCAGTGTTCCTATTATTTTTTTTATCTAAATTCTTTTCCATAATTTCCTCCTGAACACGATAGACCGGCACACCTCCCGTGCCGGTCTATCGTTTAATCTAAAATTTTGTTATATTTCCTCTGGATTACTAATTTCTGGATTTGCGTTTGAACGGAATGTCCATGCTCTTTTTATTGTTTCTCCCGGTGTAATATTAAACAAATCAATCTCTCCGTCCGGAATACAGCCTGTACACTCAACCCTGCTAGGTTTCTGCTGCGAAGAACCGCTGATATTTTCAGACTTTTTCAAATTCCCAACAAATACAAATTCCGGAGTACCCTTTGATAATGTATCTTTAATTTCATCAAGCATCAAATCGTCACGTACTACCGTTTCTGTCATGCTGACATGTACCGTGTGACCTGTTGGAATCGCATAGTTCACATAACTTCCAACCGGCTGGAAATCTACATTGGTATATGACATCCACATACGAAAGGTGTCACACTCAACAATGGGAAATTCACCTGCATCGGTTTTAAGATAAAGAGTACCATCTTTCCCTGTCCTTACTTCTCTCCAATCAAATGTTTTTGTTGTATTATTTCCTGTATTTGGCATTTTTTATACCTCCCCTTCTGTTCTTTCATAACGATAACAATATGTAAGATAAATTTTCTCCATACTGTCAATATCATCTACGGCAATGGTAAATGCTGCGCTGTCCGGACCGGACGCCGACGCATTAAAGCTGACTTCTGCTGCTCCGCCGTGAAGATTTCTCTCATTTTGCATCTCTTGAATCACACGAAGAATCGTAGAACGTATTGATGCTACTCCATCGGTATCCATCAATACATCCTGTACGCTATTACTGATTTGATAATCCAGCGCAATATCGATCCGGTTCATCAGTTCATGACGGATCATCACTCTTTTAATCTTTTTCCACCCCGCATCTTCTGTCCCTTCCGGTGTATTGCCGGGTTTATTAAGTGTTGTTATGCCATTCTCAATCCGGACATCCCCGTTGCGGTTCTTTGAAAAAAGAAGCATACCGGATTTGGTGGCATCAATATATTTCTCGTTTGATAATTCTTCTCCCACATCAACCGCTCCGATAATCGCTTTTCTTGTCAATGTTTGTGAGCTGTCGAACCCGCACATCATACCTGCTACTCTCGCTGCGGCCAGATAACCGTGAAATGTTGTTTCTGTGTCGCCGGGCATCTTTGCAGAACCGCCGACATAAACGATATTGTGACTGTTAAACTCTTCCGCTTTCGTACATTTCTCGGAAAAACTTCCGCCTGACGGTACGCCGAACACTGCCATAACCAGAGAACCTTCATTGTAAATACGGTCAATAAACGCTTTTGTCTGGATATGAATCTCTGGATCATTTGTGTCCAGACACAGCACATCCCAGACATCCGTTTCAAGCAAAGAACATGCATTAGCATAGTCCGTACTTGACGGTCCATCATTCGTGAACGGATCTTTCCCTCCGGTAATTGGCTCCTGTGTGAAATTCTTAATCACTCCGCTTGATGTATCCGATTCTTTTTCTATTGTAAACCATGGATTATAATCGCTTTCTTCCACAGCAAGCAAAGCTGCTATTTCATCTACATCTGTTTTATCTTTTGTTGCAGCGTCAAATTTCACAGAATACAAACGGTTTTTATCTTCATAAAAAATCAGTTCTTTTTTAGATGCATCGCCTAACACCGTTTGAATCGTTGCGTTAAATTCTCTTGAACCCGGATGTTTTAATGTTAATTTTAAAACATCTTCCTCCGCCGTATTTTTAATACTGAGCTTAGCTTTTAAATCGTCACTGTCTTCTCCAAGCCGGACTACTTTTACAAGCTGACAGTTTCCTGCCAAAATCTCCTTAATCACAGAAACCGTATCCCCGCTTCCGAAAATCTGTTCCAGATTCGTTTGCTGCGTAACATTCACGACTTCATCCAGCGGACCCCAATTGCTCCGAATTGTACAGGCACATACTTTTATCAATTCTGCTTCGGCTGCCGGTGTTACATCTTCGTATCGTCCATAGATACCGGGACGTACTTTTTTTTCTCCCTTAATAAAAAACTGCATTATACTACCTTCCTTTCTTTGAACTCTTTTACTATTTTTTCTGTTTCTTTGATGGTTGCCGATTCTTTACCGGCTACAATCAATGCATCCTTTACCACTTCATATTTTTCATTGAATTGTTTGGCTCCCGCGGCAAGCTCCTCAACTGTATAAACCGATTCCTGCGGTACATATACGGAAGCTGCTTTTTTTGTCTTTCTTGCCGTTGTACTCTTTTTTACGTCGTTTTTGCTGACTGAACTTTTATCTTCCAATTTTCCAACCTCCCTGCATTCCTATTTTGGGGCTTTAATATCCCGAAATCTGCCGTTACTTTTAACTGTCCGGTTTTTAGATAGTCGGTTTCATTTTCCAATTCAGCACTTACTCTCATTGCGGAATCATCCGACATGATGAACTCGGATTCAACACATATAAAATCATGTAAGCGACGAATCCAATAAATATTCTCTTCTGCCGATGAAGCACAGACATGTATTTTCAGTTCGGCTGTTATCCATGAAACAAAACCTGTTTCACTTTTTCTGCTCATTTTCTCCGCATTGATATAGATAACCGGCTCGTCTTCCAATGGTTTGTAATATTCTCCAAGATCATCCACACTGATTTTCTTTATATTCTCATTCCAATTCCGGACTGCCTGATATAAAGCCATAACCGGATCCGGTTCTACCGGACGGGATTTCGGAAACTCTATGATATCAAATGTGATATCCATTCCATAAATAGGATTTTCATCTGTTTTGTTCTTAATAACAGGTTCTGATATCCGCCATACAAGGTGAAAGGGATCACTCCCTTCCGGACTGATAAATAAATCTAAAAACACTTCTTTTACAGCAATTTCGATATGCCTGGGACTCAAACATCCCTCTGTACTGCGAACAGAAAACAATACCGTACCTGCCGATTTCTTTTCATAATCCGGCTGTTTATCAATAAGAAAACCGATATACGGATACTTTGAACCTGCCCATCCGGGATCCTGACTGTCCGGTACCTGACTGTAAAATACAGCTGGTTTGTCATCATATACAGCAAGATTGTCCATAAAAAATGGTTGTTTTATTATTCGTTCTTTTATTAATTCATCCGGGCTCATCTTTTCCCTCCTTTCCAAATAATAAGATAATAAAAAAGGACTGCATGCAGTCCTTTTNNATTTTTAATTTTTCATGCTATCATAATAACACACAATCTTGTCCTCTGTTTACCAATGTTAGATTTTTTTTGAAAGTAAATAAAAGAACATTCTTTTTCTCGAATAGTATGTGTTATGACTGCATGGTATATTTTTCATCATATGTAAATAATTATAGCTCGCGTATTCCTCTGTCACACCGAGAAGAATATACGGATATAATTCTTCATCTGTCTCCAGTGCAGTTTGCTCAATTGTTTTGCATTTCGCTTCCAGCTGTAACCGCCTGATCGCCAGTTCTTCTGTCGGATTTGATTTTACGGTAGACACCGGTAAGTCTGAAATATTAACTGATTTCACAGTATGTGTTTGGTTCTTTAATTCTTCTTTCCACTCAGGATATTGTAAACAATGGTGAAGTAATTCCATATAGCGGTGTTTACTGATATCGTATTTTTTCTTGTCTAATTCCCTAATATTCGGCACGTTTTCCCCTCCACTACACTACTTGTTACACATTAAGTGACTTTCCGGAAAAAAAAATTTCCTCCGGTTCCTTTATCTGTAGTAAATTAATCATTTTTTGAATTTCATTACTTCCAAAGATGCCTTTTTTCATTTTTTGATAAAATGTTTTTTCGCTCATACCAATCCTTACTGCTACTTTTTTTTGTGTTAGACCGTTTAAAGCAATGATTTCCTTTAACTTTTTCGTATCAATCAATATCCTCACCTCCATAAAATATACATTTTTATTTGTAACTCACTACGTAACATGATATCGCATTTTTTGTCCCGTGTCAAGTGATTTATTGGTTTTTATTCCATATGTTACACATTGCGTGATTTATTTATTTTTTGTTGCTTATTGAGTGATTTATGATATAATGGAACAAAGGAGGTGATTTTGTGAAACTCAATGACAACATCAAAGAAAAACGCTTGGAAAATAACTATACGTTAGAAACTCTTGCGGGAAAGGTAGGAGTCAGCAGACAGACGATTCAACGGTACGAAAGCGGTGTTATCAGTAATATCCCGTCTGACAAGATTGAACTGATTGCAAAGGCGCTGAATACGACTCCGTCTTATTTGATGGGATGGGTAGATGATTTCACGTTTCAAACGAAAAATATTACAAATGAAGAAGAGTATGCCATATTAAATGCATACCGAATGTTAAATACCATCGGAAAAATCGANNAAAAAACGTATTCAGGAGCTGACCTATATAAAAGCCTATACGGACAACGGTTTAATGCCGATTGCCGCACATGAACGAACCGATATGGAAGTCAGCGAGGAACTGATACAATATGATAATAAAATTATGGATGATTTTTAAGTGGGGAGGGGATTATTCTGACTTACGA
>DBDL01000183.1:0-1714 GCA_002293545.1 Lachnoclostridium sp. UBA933
CGACGGGGCACATGCCATGGGTTCTTCCCTTTGTTGCACCATATGCTGGAAAAGCCTTAGTATGGCTAGGTTCAGGGATTCTGGCATGGGGAATTGGTACAGAAATAAGTCACCATCAACAGAATAAAATAAAAAAAGATACGATTGCACTTCCCGGTCTTTCTCCGAGTTTTTTTGAAAATATAGACCCGATAAAAAAAATTGTTAAGGCACAAACAGCAATGAGAACAAAAACCTCAAAAAATAAAAAAAAGTTTTTTGAGATGCATCTAAGTCGTTTGCCATACACCAACAAAAAAATTGGCGTGATTGGAAAACCACTAACAGAACCACAAGCAGTGAAACGGTTAAGACAAAAAAAGGATACCGTAACATGGTTTGGGTATAATGCTAAAAGAGTTGCCAATAAGGCAGGAAATGGTAGGACACCAAGAGATTCTAGAGATGAGAAAGTGCGTGTGGAGTATTTTGTTTTTAGACATTATCATCCAGCAGGACAAGGCAAGAATGCGGCTCATTCATCATATGTATTTGGATAATTTATACATAATTCATGAATCCATAGTTGAAAATTATTTTGTGAGGTATCATAATATGCACTTTTGTTTTAAAGCAAATGAAATAGATGAAAAGAATTATAAATGGATATTTCAATATCTATGTGGAATAGCTAATTTTGTGTACTTTACATATGAAAATTCTTTGATGCCTAATGAGAACTTATTTGATCTATATGAGCAATGTGAGCAGATTCAAGTTTCCGAAAGAATAAAAAATTTAGCTGGTTATAGTATTTTGGGCTTTAAAAATGATATCTTTGTTAAATTGTATATATTTAGACATGAAAATATATTTGATTTACTAGAAAGTTTGGGATATAGAAGTGTTTTATTTTATATTGACCAGAAAGAAATTGCATATGTTGGAATGGATGATTGGCAAGATATACATCTTGAAACTGATGATAAAAAACTTATTGAGCGACTATCAAAAATTAATTCAGATTATCGAAGTTAATAACGTTTTTATATCAGGCTTGAAACTGGAATTATGTAGTAAAATATCAGTATACAGACTATGGAAAAACTATGATTTCAGAAAAGACACCGAAAAAAATGAGCAAATGTACGTCGGGGAGAGGGGGATTGTATATACAAAAGAAAAAGTATAGCGAAAATACGTATCTGTATAACGTTTGCTAACGACCTATAATTGCTTATAGCTTACCGCATTGAAGCCCGTCAAATCCCGATTTATTGGCTTTATATAGGCTTGACGGGCGAAACCGATAAGTATAATTAGCAATGGACTGTTAGGAAAATTTCATTTATATTTGCTACACTTTGAGTTTTATAAAAACAGCAAATACGATATATGCCGGGGAAATGCCCGGCGGCGACGTCTGACCACAGGGGAGATTGTAAACCACGCAACGTAAATATTTTTTGTTTTTCAAAAAATCCCCTAACGTAACCTATTGCTCATGACGTAACGTGATGTTGTAAAGTTAGGGCAAGGAGGTGAAATCTATGTCAAAATACTCGACCGGGGAATTGGCGAAACTTTGTAATGTGTCGGTCAGAACGGTGCAGTTTTATGATTCAAAAGGTCTGCTGCCACCAACTGAATTGACTGACGGCGGCAGACGGATATACAATGATAACGATTTGACAAAACTGCGGCTTATCTGTATGCTGAAAGCCTTGGGGCTTAC
>DBDL01000183.1:1771-8262 GCA_002293545.1 Lachnoclostridium sp. UBA933
AGGAAAAGCAAGAGCAGATAGACGCGATTAAAATTATCAAAGAAAGTATTCGTAACAAGGACGCTATCCCGGTTAATTCAATCAATGACATAGGTCACATGATGAAAAACAAAAAAGGATTAAGAAAAATCCGCGGTATCATGTTGGTTGTCGGTATCATAATGAGCGCAATCAATGTCTGCACAATCGCCTTGTGGATAGTAAAAGGTATGTGGGTTCCTTTTGCTGTCGGGTTTCCATTGGTAATTCTTTGCGGAGTGCTTATCACCCGAATGTATTACAAAAACACGATGTATATTTGTGCCGAATGTAACGCCACATTCAAACCAACATTTGCACAATTTACATTTTCCGCACATACTCCAAAAACCCGGAAACTCAAATGTAAAAAATGCGGGCATACAGGGTATTGTGTTGAAACCTATGCACAAGGGTAACGAATAACAAGAAGCGGACACCTCACCATGATGAAGTGTCCGCTTGCCGCTTTTCCCACAGATAATTCCGCTGATAATCGCGGTTGTAATCCCGTACGGCAAGACTTTGACTTTTCTCGTTTATACATTGCTTTTCCTCTGAAAACAATGTATAATAAACGCAATCTGAGTTTGACGACGAAAGGAGGGATTCCCCATGTATTCTCATTATGAACTGCGATTATACGATACCACATTGTTGACGTTTTCTCTTGCAGAAGAAGGCATTGAGGGTTTGACCGCTAAAATCCTATCGGTCAGCGACAAGGACAAAAAACTTCTTCCGCTGGATTTGGGGCTATCCGATGAAGATTTAGTGCCGTGGCTTCGCCGACGGGTAATCCCCAAAAACCGTACTTTTGTCGAGGAAATCCTGAAAACTTTACAGCTTTCGGTGAACAATACCAAAGGGATTATCGACGTGTGCAAAGGACTTTCCTTGAATGATAGTTACTGGATTGTCCCACAGGACTTTGCAGGGACGTTCGCCGAATATAACCTTTATGAAAACCGTTTTTCCGAAATCCTGTCACTGGTAGCTTATACAGGGATTGGCACGACCCATAAAGCGTTTACCACATCCCCGGAGCTTACCACAAACGGTATGCTTCCCAAAGCATGGCGATTGATTGAGAATGACGGTATCTATCTCTACAAGGGCGGCACAAGCGGTGCAGCGAATACGGGCAACGAGCCGTTTTCCGAATATTATGCCCATCAAGTCGCCGAGGTTATGGGATTGTCCTCTACTCCTTATGATTTAGAAAATTGGAAAGGTATTCTCGCTTCAAAATGTAAGCTGTTTACAGATATAGATACGGCATTTATTCCGATTGGTCGCATTGTCCGAACCGGAGGATTGAAAGCTGTTTTGAAGTATTACAGGGATTTGGGTGATGAATATTACGAAAATATCCGCAGTATGCTTGTATTTGATGCTGTGATCTATAATGAGGATCGGCATTTCGGCAATTTCGGATTACTTCGCGATAATCATTCCGGTGAGATATTAAGACCCGCTCCCCTGTTTGATCATGGGCTTTCCCTTTTCAATTACGCTATGCCAAGTGATCTATCAACTATAGAAGACTATGCAAAAACCCGCTTTCCTGCATATCCCGATGTTACATTTGAGAGCGTCTTTTCAGAAGTATGTGGGAAAACGCAGACCGCGCAGCTGCGCAACCTAATCGGATTTACATTTAAACGTCATCCGTCTGTCAACTGGCCGGAGGAACGTCTGCTGACTATTGAGAAGTATATGCAAATCAGAGTGCGGCAGCTTTTGAGCTTCATCTGTAACTGGTAAACTAAAATGGTCCAGTTATGGCAAGATAGAAATCCCCCACTAAGAAAAGCAATTCGTGTATGATAGAACGAAAACATACATGAGAGGCGGGAACAAAGCGGTCCGGATTACGATGCCGAACGGGGACGCTGCGGATCTGGAATTTATTTTTTCAATTGACGTTAAAAAATCCGGTTGAAAAATCCACTTAAAAAACCTCTTCAAGAGGTTGTAAAATCCGCTTCTACGTGTTACAATATTGGGAATTAGATGAAAAGAGGAATCGGCTATGTCAAGTGAGAAATTCTCATCTTCCGAACAATACGGCAGATTAGTGGAAGCTTTAAACAAAACAGTGGAAGCTCTCATGGTGCATCGTGATAAAAGCTTTCAGAACATAATATCGCAGGGGATATCATATATTGCTGATGCAGCGGACTTAGATGCTGTTGCGATTTATAGCTATAAGGATGCCGATGCGGAGAAACGTCTGGGACAAGTATATCTTTGGCATAAAGAAAAAGGCGGGATACGTGCGGTCGTAGAAGAACTTGCGCTCCTGCCGGATGAAGGAATCGCTCATGAGTGGGCCGCAGAATTAAAACAGAATCGGTGTATCAGCAGAAATATCGAGGATATGACAGCGGACGAAAGGGACTTTTTAGACAAGTACAACGTCAAAAATATTATTATGGTACCGGTCTTTTCGTATGGTGAATTTTGGGGAAGTGTTGCTTTTCAGAATCATAAAAAGCAGCAGTGCTTTCATGAAAGCTGTAACGATTTATTTCGCTCCGCGGCAATGCTGTATGTCAATGCGATTATTCGTGAAGAAGTAATCCGCAGTTATCAGGAGTCCTATCAAAAACTGGAACAGCATAAGAAAATGATAGAAATCATAAATGAAACAGCAATGTTATTTTTATCCAGCGGAAAACAATCATTTGATGAAATGATGAACATAGGAATTACACCGATTGCCGACCGGCTGAAGATTGACCGTGTGTCTATTTGGAGAAATAAAAACCTGCCGGACGGACTGCATATATCGCAAATGTACCGATGGGACAGAGCCTCCGGCGGGACTACAAAACCGGAAACCGAGTTTGAGGATGTCGCTTATTCTAAAATGGTTCCGCAATGGGAGGAAACATTAAAGAACGGCAATTATATAAACAGTCCTGTTGATAAGATTCCGGAACAGTCCGTTTTAGAGCACTATGGCATAGAGTCCGTGTTTGTCATCCCAATCTTTATAGATGGTGTATTTTGGGGAGGCGTACTTTTTGAAGACCGCCAGCGAAAGCGCTATTTCAAAAATAAATATATTGAAATATTGCAATCGGCGGCAATACTTTTTACCAACGCTGTCATTCGGAATATTGTGGAGCAGGATGTGAATCACGCACATGAAATGCTTAAGACGCGTCTTACACAAAGGGAACTGCTCAGTGAAATATCGAAAAGTTTTGTGACTTCCGGAAAAACAGACATTCTGATAAATCAGGCACTTACGAAAGTAGGTTTATTTTTGAAGACGACCAGAATACGTATTTACCAAGTGGCTTATGAATACCATGACACGGCACTGGTCTATCAATGGGTAGATGAAACGGCGGAATTTGAGGATTTGGAATTACCGGACATCTTGGCGATGCTGAAATCTGTTTTTACGGAAAGTGTTTTCAATCAGGTGGAAACACCAACGATAGCATGTAATGATGTTTCAGGGAACAAGAAATTCCGTTCGTTTGTTTCCGGCGATATTGATGCACTCATATGTGCGCCGATTTATCAGGAAAGTCATTTGTGGGGGGTATTGTGTATTGAGCAATGCGATGGGGTGCGTAAATGGCAGGAGAGTGAAATTACATTTATAGCAAGACTGGCGAGTATTATTGAAAGTGTGATTACCCAATCCGCTTATAATAATAAACTGGCAAAGGCACTTCAAAAAATGACCTCTGCAAGCGAGGCAAAGGGTCTTTTCCTGTCCAACATGTCCCACGAGATGCGTACTCCTTTGAATACGATTATGGGAATGTCCTCAATTGGAAAGAAGTCAAAAGATATCGAGCGGAAAGAATATGCCTTGGATAAGATAGAAGAAGCCTCATCACATTTGCTGGGCGTCATTAATGATGTCCTTGATATGTCTAAGATTGAAGCCAATAAGCTGGAACTTGTTTTAACAGAATTTTCTTTTGAAAAAATGCTGAAAAAGACAATCAATGCCATTAGCTTCCGCTCCGAGCAAAAACAGCAAAAACTCAAGATTACGATAGACGGGGAAATACCGCATTTCCTTTGCGGTGATGACCAGCGGCTATCGCAGGTAATCATCAACCTGCTTTCCAATGCGGTTAAATTCACGCCGGAAGGCGGCACCATCCATTTAAAAACCCATCTCTTAGCAAAAGAAGAGGATTATTGTATTGTCAAGGTAGAGGTCAGCGATACCGGTATCGGGATATCAAAGGAACAGCAGGAGAAGCTCTTTCATGCATTTGAACAGGCAGACAGCAGTATGTCCCGCAAGTTCGGAGGTACGGGACTGGGACTTGTTATTTCAAAGCGTATTGTGGAGATGATGGGCGGAGATATCCAGGTGAAATCGACAGAGGGACAGGGTTCAACATTTTCATTTACTTTCCAGGCTATGCGCGGAAAAGACAATCCGGCGTCATTGCTTGACCCTTCTGTGAACTGGAGCAATATGAAGGTGCTGGCAGTAGATGATGAAGATGAAATATTGACTTATCTGATGGAAATGTTTAAAAATTATGGATTGAATTGTGATATTGCGTTAAGCGGACAGGGAGCACTGGAAAAAATTGATAAGTATGGTGCGTATGATATTTATTTTATTGACTGGAGAATGCCGGGCATGGACGGCATTGAGCTGACAAGGCATATTAAAAAGGATAATAAGGACCGTAAAAGTGTTGTCATCATGATATCGGCAACCGAATGGGAGCTGATCCGTGAAGAAGCCGAGGGAATCGGCGTAGATAAATATCTGATGAAGCCGTTATTTGCTTCGGATATTGTGGATTGTATCAATGCCTGTCTTGGCTCAAGCAGTACCGGCCATATTGAGCAGAAGAATGTCGAAACCGGTGAATTTAAAGGTTGCTTTATCTTATTGGCAGAAGATGTGGAAATCAACAGCGAGATTCTTTTGGCATCCATGGAAGGAACCGGTGTGGAAATCGACTGTGCCGAAAACGGAATAGAAGCGGTGCGGTTACTGGAGGAAAATCAGGAGAAATACGATTTGATATTTATGGATATCCAGATGCCGGAAATGGATGGCTTGGAAGCGACCAGACAAATCCGGCAGGGGCATATCGGCAGTAAAATCCCGATTATTGCAATGACGGCTAACGTATTCAAGGAAGACATCGAAAAATGTATGGAAGCGGGAATGAATGACCATCTGGGCAAGCCGTTGGATATCAGCAAGGTGTATAAGATAATCCGTAAGTATTGGAAAAAAGGGGCAAAGAAAGGGTTCGGAGAATCGGGAGGATGATATTTCCGGTCTTTGATTTTATACCCGTACTTTGCAGAACAATTATCATCTCATATCATCCTTGGGCGGGGAGCAGCCCGCAGTGCAATCAGGTCCTTTACATCACGCAATATGGTTTCGCTTGTAACCTCTATCGCAAGCGACTTGCCGGTCTTACCCGATTCCGTTTGACGGTATAAATTCAGCGTGTATTGGTCACAAGAGGGGATTAACAAGTCAGCTTCGGTCTTTTCTTTTGTACCCACCGCAATGAGTGCAATAAAATATCCTTGTTTGGGATAAAGCGTACACAGCGCTTTGCCGCTTTTTTTGTATTTTACGTTCCAACCTTTCCAAAAGCCGTTGTCCATAGAGCAGCAGCTATAAAAAAACATTGGCTTAATGTCATATGTCTGCCGCAAATAGTCAGCTAAATCATTCCATAAAGGCGTATGAACAAATTCCCTTATTTGGGTTTCCGACGGTTCGCATTCCTTGCCATAGCGTTCGTTCCACTGCATAAAGAATCACCTCTTTCTGAAGATGGTGCAAGTGCAGTCCATATCTCCATACTTGAACCGGCAGCGGTTATGCCGGTATACTTCTCTGCCGAAAACGGCTGTATAGAAAGCTTGTGACTTGGAAGCCACGTTTTTAAAAGGTATTTCAAAGCCTTGTCAATCGCAGAAGTCCGGAGTTCGGTGAAGTTTTCGGCTTCAAACTGACATACAATATATTCCCCGGAGGATAATTCCCAATTTGTAAATCTTTCTGGAACAAGCGCTCCGGGATTTGCCGCCGCACCTGCAAAGTAGATAAAGGTTTCGTCATTGTCGCTGCTCATCATTGACGCGCCCAGTTCGATTCCTCCCGGCAAAAGGTCGGAAAGCCCGCTTTTTTGCCTGTGAAAATCATCCCANNTTCTCCAAAAGTCGCCTGATCGACAGAAACTTTTCCGGATATTCCGATATAGTTCTCCGGTGTGTTCAATTTTCTGCGGGTAATCACAAGAACAATATTATCTGCTATGAGAGGAACGCCCTCGTCAATCATTGTGTAATTCAAAAGCAGTTCCGGTTTCATCACCTGATTCAAATGAACCGGATTTTCACGGTATTCTTCTGGCGTTATTCCAAACGCACTTTTAAATGTCTTTGTAAAATATTCGTGGCTGTTAAAGCCATGATCGAGCGCAATATCCAGTATGCGCCGG
>DBDL01000183.1:8271-8425 GCA_002293545.1 Lachnoclostridium sp. UBA933
TTCATTCACCGGGCGTTTCACAAGCCGGGTAAACAGCCGCTGAAAGTAAAAAGGCGAGAGAGCGGCGATCTTTGAGAGTTCTTCAAGTGAATGGTTTCCGGTTATGTCGTTTTCAATATGATCTAAAACTTTTTGAATGGATTCCCATGCGTGC
>DBDL01000081.1 GCA_002293545.1 Lachnoclostridium sp. UBA933
TGGCGACAGTATTTTGACAACCTCCGGATTTTACGGTGTCATTATTGATTTAACGGAAGACGTTGTAATTGTAGAGTTTGGCAGCAATAAGAATTGCCGTATCCCGATGAAAAGAGAAGCGGTTGTTGAAGTTGAGAAAGCGGCAAAGTAAGGAATAAGATTCCAAACTTTACCCCAACCCTCAGCAAAGAGCCGCGAAAACCCTGCCGCCCGTTAAACGGGCGGCAGGGTTTTGCTTTCTTAGGGTGTGCCTGAAAATTCATTCCTGTCATCTGAACACCCCAGGCGTTTCAATGTTGTTCCAATGCCTCAAGCACCGTTTCCGGCACTCTCAGTGTCCCCATGCCGCTGCCCATTTCAATATGGGACTTATTGCTCCCGTGAAAATCCGATCCTCCGGTAACAATCAGATCATGCTCTTTCGCAAGTTTATTTACAAACGCTTCGTCAGTTCCCTTGTTCGTAGAATACATCACTTCGATTCCTTCCAAACCCAATATTTTCAGGGCTTCACACATCTCATGAAGCTGGGAAACGGAGAATTTGTATAAAAGCGGATGAGCCAAGACAGCAATTCCGCCGTGTTTTTTAATAAGGGATATCGCTTCCGCCGGTCCAAGATATTCACGGACTACATAATAAGGTGATTTCACGTTCAGCGGTCCATTGAATGCTTCCTCAACGGAGGCAACAGCATTCCGCCGTATAAGAAAATGTGCAAAATGTGCGCGTGTGATAACATTTTCACCGCATTCGTCTAAAAGTTCCCTGTAAGTAATCGGATAACCGCCCTCGTTTAACAGGGCACACATTTTTTCATTTCGTTTGTCACGGATATCCGCAACCCTCACCAGCGTATCATTTAATTCAGAATTACGGAAATCAATATGGTAACCCAGAATATGAATTTCAGTACCCTTATAATCAACGGACAGCTCCACTCCGGGAATCACCTTTAGATCCTTACCCCCGGCGGCATTCATGATTTCGGAAACGCCCTCAATCGTATCATGATCCGTAAGCGCAATGGCGGCAAGATTCTTTTTTAAGGCATATTCCACCAGTTCGGCAGGCGTCATAGTACCGTCCGAATAACAAGAATGAACATGTAAATCAATATATTTCATTTGTAACTCCTCCTGACTCTCAAAACAGCATAGCATAAACAAATAGTAATATCAACAGTTTGGCATATAAATTAAAAGTATGGCATATAAATTTAGTAATTATGTTAATGGTAAGGGTAAAACGATGAAAAAAACAGCAATGGATATTGTAAAGTATTTGTTTGTTGCCTATGTCGTAACAATGATTATATTGGCAATCATAGCTTTTCTATTATTTAAAGCAAATGTTTCGGAAGGAGTGGTAAACGGCGGGGTTGTTTTTTCATATATATTTTCTTCTTTCATTGCCGGACTTTTTTTCTGCAAGCATCAGGCGGACCGTAAGTTCTTGTGGGGAGCGCTGGTCGGTTTTCTTTATTTTGTTATTATCATGGTTGTTTCCATTATTCTGAACCGACAGTTATTTATGCAGATTCCCAATCTGTTCTCTGTCTTTACGTTATGTACGCTGGGTGGAATGATGGGCGGAATGCTGCAATCGGAAAAGAACTGAACGAAACTTCAGGCACTGATATATATTGCGTGGTTACTTGATGGGTATTTGCTGACAAAATGAATATGCATATTCACTCCGCAATCACAAGTTTTTCTCCAGATCGTTTGTGATTTTTTTTCTGGCGATGCCAGAGAGCATATCAAGAACAGGAGAGCCCATGTAACCGGATAATGCTGTCAGGCTGGCTGTAAGAAACGGTGAAGCATTAAAATTTTTGCATAAGAAATACACTACGACCCCGACAAACATAGAAATGAATGAGCCAGCCAAGTAATAGGAAAAGCAAGTTTCCCGTTTTGGTTTTTCTTCAAATTCTGACATTCGTTTCACCAATCCACCAAACGAAGCGAGTATCATATTAATCAGCATTTCGATGTAATCAATATGCATGATTAGTCCTCCTCACGGTTATATTTATCCTCGTGGTGTGTATTGACCAGTTTAAGCCAGATTGTATATTCCATCATAATGAAAAGCAGCAGACCGATAATGCTGATGGGAATATTGATTCCATATGCACGAAGATCCGCTTCGACAACTTTTTTATCGACACACATAAATAAACTGTACTCATTGGATTCATTCCGGAATGGGTGATAGTACATAATTTCTTTTGAATCTTTATATTTCGGCGTGATTTCACCATTGCTCCGGGAGGCGAAAGCGGTGTTTATAAGTTCCATGTTTTTATCATCCTGAAGTATCGCCGCAAGATAATCTTTGTCATGGTTGCTGCTGTGATAAATCTTTCCGTCCCTACCCATTAAAAATGTAATGACGCCCTTCTTTTCGCCCAATATTTTGCAGTAAAGCTGGAGGATGTCATTGTAATATTTGACATAGGCATCTTTCGTACTTTTTAAAGATGAAATTTCATCCATTTTTCTGGAAAACCGTTGTATCGAATCCACGTTGGTATCATAAACAAAGGTATAGGAAATATTATCTAAATATTTGAGGGAATAATTTAAAAATACCAGGATAAAAAATAACACGACAATAGGAAGTAACAGCAAATATTTTTTCATGAGTATTCTCCTTGTATATAATTTGCAAATATGAAGATATCTCTTGAAAGCGGTCAGGAGTTATCTTCTTTAACATATGTCTTTGCATTATTATATGTTTCGGTGTATGAATTGGTACTTACCTGCCGGGATAGCTTTCAGAAATATTGCAGTGGGATATACAGGCAATATGTTGATGTGTCCGATAAAAATAAATCCTTTTTAACGATACCTATCAACATATAAAAACGAGAGTGTTTTCCTATTACTGATGTAAAAACACTCTCGTTTATTTTGTCCATAATATTACCGTTACACAAATAATTTTGGACGTTCTTACTTCTTTATTTCATCGAAGTATCACTCAAGATTTGCAAAATTTACTGTCATAGTCCGGATTAAACGCATAGAAGTTTTTATGATTCAATTCATCTTTAACAATCTCTAAGCTTTCACCGAAGTTATCAATTTAAGTAAGTGCTGTCAAAGGCTGATAGGGAGTGGGGTTGAAGAGTGCTGCGAGGAGTTGAAAAACCTACCTTTTCAAGATAAACATGCAATATCATTAATTATCTTGACTTATTTATCATCACTGGATTTAAAAAATTATATGAAACCTCCTAAACCATGAAATATGCTGCAATTTCACTCATATGATTATAACAGATGGAATAGATTCAGATTCTGACACAGCAACCCTTTGTGGTGCATTATAGGAGGATCATCATGGACACGATTCACTTAAAAACAGAATACACTGACATCAAGGGCATCAAGCACAAGGTAGAGCACCATATAGTATCAAACAAAGAGGATACCAGCAAGGAACAAGTGATGGAAGAACTGCGTCTTGCTTTGACAAAGTCCGGCAAACGTATTCCGGCATAGCAGCCGTATTAAAAATTATCATGAAGGGAGGTGTGTCAAATGGCTATCCTTTGTTATGCCAGACAATCGGTTGAACGTGAAAATAGTATTAGTTGTGAAACCCAGCTTGAATACTGCAAGACTGTTATCAAACCGGATGAGCGGGACGAAAAGATTCTGACCATTGTAGATCAAGGCTGCTCGGGCGGCAATATCGATCGGGATGGCTTTCAAAAGCTGATGAAGCTGGTTCGGCGAGGCAAAGTCAGCAAGGTAATCGTCTACAAACTCGACCGTATCAGCCGTTCGCTAAACGATTTCGTGAACATACTGCAAGAGTTCAAGGCTTACAAAGTAGAATTCGTATCCTCACAGGAATCCTTTGATACATCATCCCCATACGGTGAATTAATTGTTAAGATTCTGATGATATTTGCAGAGTTTGAGAGAACATCCATTATCAATCGCATCACCCAAGCGTATGCTCATCGAAGTGAAATGGGTTTTTATATGGGGGGCAGACAGCCTTATGGATTCGAGCTTATACCGACAGTCATCAATAATATTAAAACCAAAAAGCTTAACCCTATACCTTCTGAAACGGAACAGATACGATACATATTTGAGGTATATGCATGGGAAAGTGTTTCTCTGCGAAGGCTGCTTAATCTTTTGGTAACCGAGAACAGGAAACCTCTGAACGGAAGCGATTGGACAACGTCTAAGTTATCTGCACTGCTGAAGAACCCTATTTATGTAAAGGCTGATTCTGATGTATATGAATACTATGAGAAACATGGCACTCAAATAATAACCGATTTGTCAATGTTTACAGGGGAATATGGGGCGCAGTTATATGGACACACTAAGCATAAATCAGATGCTCCTGATTGGTCCGATATGAAGCTGGTACTTCTAACCCATGACGGTATTGTAGATTCTGATATCTGGATTAAGTGCCAGAAAAAGCTGGAAAAGAATAAACAGGTAGGCAATAGTATCAGCAATCGCACTAGTTGGCTTGCAGGTAAAATCATATGTGAGATGTGCGGACATACCATGACCACCATCAAAGGAAAGATTAATAAAAGCGGTGAAATACGGCGATACTTCAATTGCACAGGCAAGTCCCATAAAAAAAGTTGTCCGGGTACAAAGGTATCTATCTATGCCGAAGACTTAGAGAATATGGTTTATGACTGTATCTCCGCCAAACTATCGGAATTGAAAGATACTAAGCGTATCTCCGCTAATAACAGTACAGCCGGGGTTAATGAATTGAAATTAAAACTCAAAGCAGCTGAAAAAGCAGAGAAACAGCTTGTAGACACTATGTTGTCAGGTGGTTTTAACGATGATTTGTTAGCCCTTGCCAACCAAAAGGCTGCCCAGCTTAAACGGGACAAAGTCGCTTTGTATGACCGAATCGAAGAGTTAAAGAGTAAGGATGATGAAACTGATGTTGCAGATAATCTGGCTAGGTCATGGAAAATCGCTAATTATAATCGAAAGAAAGAGGTTGCTATGATAATGATACATCAAATTATCATAAGTGAGAATGGTGATGCCAAAATGCTCTGGAAGATTTGAAAACCGCCGGGACGTGAAAATCCCAATGGGTTTTTTTATTATGAAATTATACTTGAAATTATTATGATCTGTAGTATAATAACTTCAAAGAGGTGTTATTGTTATGAATAAATTTATAAACAGACAGGAAGAACTTAAATTTTTGGAAAAAGAATAT
>DBDL01000153.1 GCA_002293545.1 Lachnoclostridium sp. UBA933
AAAATCAATATGGAAACGTTTGAAAATGAATCCTACAAGACAAAAATCAAATCAGCCGTTGCCGCAAATGAACTGCCGGATATCTTCTTTACATGGGCAGGCGGTTTCTCGGAAGAATTTGTAAAAGCCGGAAAAGTAATGGAACTGGATTCCCTTTACGGCACTTATTCCGCAGACCTTCCGGAAACAGCACTCAACAACACTACTTATGACGGTAAATTATACGGTGTTACAATGACTACGCCTGTTTCGGTATTTTGGTACAATAAAGCAATGTTTGATGAACAAGGTATTACTGAATTCCCGAAAACATGGGATGAATTCAAATCCGCCTGCCAGAAGTTCATTGACAAAGGAATCACACCAATTGGAACCAGTGTAAAAGACACATGGGTTTTGGCAATGCTTCATGATGCTATGGCATTAAAATCCGCAGGTCCGGAAACCTTATCAAAGACCTTATTGAAACAGGGTGAATCCTATGACAATGCTGATTTTTTAAAAGCGGCAACAAACATTAAAGAATTGGTTGATATGAAAGCATTTATTGACGGAGCAACCGGATTGACAAACGACGAAGCCAGTGCGGAATTCTATTCCGAAAAGGTTCCTATGTATGTTACGGGAAGCTGGATGGGCGGTTCGATTATAACCGATGCTGCCGATGCGTCAAAATTCTCCGTGGCACCGGTACCGGTTGTTAATGAGTCTAATGCAAAAATCACCGACTTTATGGGCGGCGGTTCCGATACACTGATGGTATCCAATGCATCCGAAAATAAAGACCTTGCAGCCAAGGCGGCATTTGAAATTACGAAATCAGTTTCCAAATACGCTTATTTGAGCGGAGCAGGAATCCCTGCTTGGAAAGTTGATTATGATATCTCCGCAGTACCTGCACTTACACAGGAAGTAGCGGCATTGGCAACAAACGCAACATCTTACACATTATGGTTTGACACTCTGATGACGGCAGATGATGCGGCAGAATATTTGAAGCTGCTGCAGAATCTTTATACCGGTGATTTAACTCCTAAGAAATTTGTAGAGGGTATGGATAAGCAGTTGACGAAAAAATAACCCGTAAATAATATTGCTGATTAAGAAAAAAACGTTCTGAACGCAAACAAGTTCTAGTGAGTGCTTAGGACGTTTTTTTCTTAAAATAGCACTTTATATTTACATAAATACTTTGGCAAATTAGGAGGAAATCATGAAGAAAGTAAGAAATAATAAATTAGCCATTGCCGTATTTATAATGCCGGCAGCAATATTGTTTTTCATGATCATTATCTTACCGATTGTCATGTCATCCTATTATAGTTTTCTTGATTGGAACGGTATAACGGACGGTGAATTTATAGGGTTTGCAAATTATGTCGAGCTTTTTACGGGGGATTCGATTGGTTTCGGACAATCCGCAGGAAATGCCTTTTTGTTTGCGGGTCTGTCCGTTTTTATACAGTTGCCCCTTGCGCTTTTACTGGCTTTGATTTTGGGGCGGGGAATCAAAGGAGAACGCTTCTTTGTTTCCGTATTTTTTATACCGGTTCTTTTATCTACGACTGTAATCGGACAACTATGGCTAAAGATTTACAACCCGCAATACGGTATTGTGAATACTTTTTTACGGGCAGTCGGACTGGAAAGCTGGTGTCATACCTGGCTCGGCGAACAGAATTTTGCGCTGATGGCATGTTTCATCCCCATGCTTTGGCAATATGTGGGCTACCATATGCTTCTGATGTATGCGGGTGTTAAGAGCCAGCCGCCGGACATCCGGGAGGCCGCCAAAATAGACGGCGCCACCGAAGGACAATTGGCAAGGTATGTGACAATTCCCATGCTAAAACCGGTTTTGCGTATGTGTCTTATATTTGCCGTAACCGGTTCATTAAAAGCATTCGACTTAATCTATGTATTGACACGCGGAGGACCGTCCCATGCAAGCGAGGTGCCCAGTACCTTGATGGTCGATATGATATTCGGCAGAAACCGATACGGTATCGGAAGCTCGATTGCCGTCTTTATCATCTTTTTATGCTTCTTCTTTGCGATTTTGATCAGGCGGTTTTTCAGAACGGAGGTGGACTAGATGGCAAGATATATAAAAGGCAGTGTGATGTATCTTCTGCTTCTTATTTGGACAGGTATCAATCTTTTCCCTATCTACTGGATGTTTACTTTTTCCTTAAAAACAAACCCTGAGATATTCGGAGAGAACATTATCGGTCTTCCCAGAGAGTGGCTGTGGGAAAATTACAGTGCGGCTTTAGACGCCGGAAATATAGGAATGTACTTTGTAAACAGCGCAATTGTTACATTTATCACCATATTGCTTACGATGTTTTTTTCAATGATGGCGTCCTATGCGCTGATGAGAATGGAATGGAAAGGACGCAAGCTGTCAAATAATATTTTCATGCTTGGACTTACCGTTCCGATTCATGCCGCGATTCTTCCTGTCTTTATTCTACTGAGAGATTTGAAGATGACGAACTCTTATCAAGCATTAATTATACCATATACCGCCTTTGCATTGGCAATGGCAATTATGATTTGCCAGAGTTTTATTGAAAATATCCCAAGAGAATTGGAAGAAGCAGCGTGTATTGACGGATGCGGTACGTTCGGAATCTTTGGACGTATTATTATCCCGCTTATGAAGCCCGCAATTTCCACTGTTTCCATCTTTACCTTTCTGCAAGCCTGGAATGAATTAATGTTTGCCGTTATTTTTATCAGTGACTCGCAATACCGGACATTGACTGTCGGTATACAAGCCCTTTCGGGAGCTTATACAACGAAATGGGGTCCGATCGGCGCGGCACTTGTAATTGCGACATTCCCTACATTGATTCTTTACTGCTTTATGAATAAAAAGATCCAGGAAAGTCTGCTGGCCGGAGCAATTAAGGGATAAGTCCTATAGATAATTTTGCGGGTTTCTGTTATAATAAAAAAAATCGACTGAATAAGAGGAACCCGTATGCAAATAAAAAAACGTTATCCGTCTATGAGTTTAAAACGTAAAGTACGCATCATGTTTCTTTATATGATGGGAGCCTTTCTTGTTTTTTGTCTTTATATATTTTATCTTGTACTGGATACAAAGATGGAATCCAGCGCGCTGGAAGCGGAAGCGAATAACTGGAATGTTATAAGTAAAAATTTAAACGGGTCTTTTGACAGCATCAATAGTATCAGCCGGCAAATCATGATTGGCAGCGGGGTGCGTGCCTACCTGAAAGAGAAGGAAATCACCGCCGCCAATATGACTGCCGCAGGACAGGATGTTTTTAACGTATTACATTCCTTTAATATCCCCTGTAATGTTTCCGTATTCCGGAATGACAAAAAACATATTACTACGGGAGTCGGCGTTACTTATATCAG
The DNA here is from genome assembly GCA_002293545.1 of Lachnoclostridium sp. UBA933. GTDB lineage: Bacteria > Bacillota > Clostridia > Lachnospirales > Lachnospiraceae > UBA933. The sequence goes on from DBDL01000153.1 coordinate 3,397, forward strand.
CCGGAATGACGTTTCAGACGGTAATTGGCTTTTCGACGTTCGTGAAAGAAGGGGCGGCTATGTTATCAAATCCAACAAAGAAGAAAAAGTCTTCCTTTCTAATGTTGTTGAACTGATTACATTTGCAAGAGTCATCAACGATATTCAGACACAAAAAGAAATCGGCATACTGGCAATCAATATTCCGACACAGTTTTTTGATCAGATTTATGCCGATTTGAACAATGATAAAAATCATTTTGCGCTTTATGATAACGCCGGCTATTTAATCAGTTCCGACGATCCCGAAATCTTTGAGGATTTTATTTATCCAAAAGGCACAGACAATCAGCAAAAACGAACCCGCAGTTTTTTTCATGAAAAGATATCGACGGTCAATAAATTAGAGGACTCCGGTTTTATTTTTGTATCGGTTTCCAAGGTCAGCCTGCTTGAAGGGCTATCTCCCAAAATCATGTGGGCTTTACTGGGCGGCGTTGTGATTTTACTGTTTTCCATCATAAGAATTAATCTGTACATAGCCAGAAATGTGACAACGCCGATCCAAAAACTGGTAAAGAGTATGACCGGTGTGCAGAACGGTCTTCTGCATCGTGTAAGTATCAACGTAAACGACGATGAAATCGGACATTTAAAGAACAGCTACAATGGTATGCTGGTAGAAATCAATCATTTGATCGAAGAATTGATCAATAAAGAAAAAAATCTGCAAAAAGCGGAGATGCATGCGCTGCAGGAACAGATCAAGCCGCATTTTCTATATAATACGCTGGATATGATACGTTATTTTGCAATGAACAAGGACTTGGAAAAAGTAAATGACTTATTAGAAACTCTCGGAAACTTTTATCGGAAATTTTTAAGCAAAGGCAGAATTGATATCCCGCTTAGTGAGGAGATTGATATTGTCAAGAGTTATTTAACTCTCCAAAAGATCCGGTATGATGGCACTTTCGACGATGAATACGATATTCAAAGTGATATTTCGGGGATTTGGATTCCCCGCTTGATTTTACAGCCGCTCGTTGAAAATTCTATCTATCACGGACTGCAATTGAAAGGTGAAAAGGGACTCATACGAATTNNTATAAAGATGAATGCCTGCTTCATATTAAAATATACGATTCCGGAATCGGAATGACAAACAGACAAGTCATACAATTGATGTACGGTAAAGATAAAACAGGGTTCGGATTTAAGGGGACCATGGAAAGACTCCGTTATTATTATAAGGAAGATGATGTTTTTGAGGTGCAAAGTACAGAAGGAGAATTTTGTGAGGTTGAACTGAAGCTACCATTGAAAGGCGGAAAAATCGATGTATCGGGTAATGATAATTGACGATGAAAAATCAATGCGGAACTTGTTAAAAGTCGTGGTTGATTGGGATAATTTAGGACTTCAAATTGTCGGTGAAGCTGCCAGCGGAATTGAGGCCATCAATACAATAGATGAACTGCGGCCGGATATTGCTTTTGTAGACATTCAAATGCCGTTTATGGATGGCATCGAGTTTGCAAAGCTTGCAATGAAACGTTATCGGCGGTTAAAAATAATCATGCTGACGGCTTATAATGAATTTGAGTATGCAAGAAGCTGTATCAGCGTCGGGGTAAGCGAATATCTCCTAAAACCAATTGTAAGGGATGACATTGAAAGGGCTTGCAAAAAAGTGATTGAACAATTAGATACATTAGAACCGGAAAACATGATGAATGAAAATGAAATACCAAATGACATGAAAAAGATCAGCGAATACATCAGTAAGAACATCAGTAATCCGGAGATGAATCTTACCTATATTGCACAGGAGTTTGGATTTAACTTCAGTTATTTAAGCCGAAAATTCAAATCGGCTATGGGAATCAATTTGATTGACTATATTATCAAGTGCAGGATGGAAAAAGCCTTGAAGTGTGCAAAGCAAAATAAACTGATGTATATTACCGCTAAGGAGGTCGGGATTCCCGATGCCAATTACTTTGGGAAGTGTTTTAAAAAATATGTGGGAAAGGCATATTCCGAAGTATTAAAAGAGAATATGGAAAGCGAATAAACGAATGAAAAAAAATGTTTTTGAAAACTCCCTTTATCAATTTATGCTTACCTTTTCAAATCTCGTTATTGTAAGCGTTTTATGGCTTTTTACAAGTATTCCGGTTGTTACTGCCGGCGCCAGTACGGCGGCGATGTATTATGCCATTGTAAAGGTCATAAGAAAAGATACCGGAACACTGTATAAAGAATATTTTCGTGCGTTTAAAATAAATTTTATCCAATGCCTGATTGCCGGTATACTATATTCGCTGTACGGAATCATTATGATTATGGACTGCTATAACGAATGGTACGGCGGTAATTATTATACCCTTTCCTCCGGAATATGGTTTTTTGTCCTCGTCATACTGATGACACTGGCGGCTTACCTGTTTCCTGTCATTTCCCGTTTTCGGTATCATTTTATTACCATACTGTATTTGTCGGTTTCCATGCTCGTGAAAAACATAGTGACCTCAATCAAACTATTGTTTCTTATGCTCGCCGGCGTCATTGCCATCTGGATTTTCCCTCCGGTTTTTGTTATTGTTCCGGGAATCCTCTTTTATACCGCCAGTTTTCTTTTGGAACCGGTTTTAGAAAAACACAGTGAATTTTTAAAAAATCACGGTTCTCAGGAATGAGTTTTCAGACACACCCTAATATAAATACTCCCTGAATTCTATTCCCCGAAGTCTTTTTTGAATTTTTCTGTCAGTTTATCCTGCCAATTCCCGATGGGTTCCAGCTTTCCAAAAAAGAATCGCATCACCTCCGGTTCTTCTGTAAATTTCAGCCCGCCAATCAAGTCCCGGTTCTCATAAAGCCATATAATCCGGTCAACGGCGTACTTTATCTGCGATAGTGTAAATACTCTTCGGGGAAGTGCCAGCCGAAGCAGTTCCATCTTCGCGATTACTTCTTCTCCCTGTTCATCTCTGTCCTCCGACAGTGTCCCCCTCTCCGTCCCTCTGATTCCGCTTACCAAATATAACGCACATGCTACTGCCGCACCCGGATATTCTTTTGGTTCTACGTGCGGTACAAATCGTTTACAGTCCAGATGAACGCCCAAACCGCCGCCCGGCGTAACCATCGGCACACCTCTGTCGGTCAGTAATTTTGTCATTTCTTCTATAAAGACAGGTCCCTGTGAAATCATATCCTCATCCAGTGTTTCTTCCAATCCTACGGTCATCGCTTCGATTTCTCTTACGGAAATGCCTCCGTACGTGGCAAACCCCTCATATAAGGGCACCAAATCCCTTATCTTTTTATAGTCCTTTTCGTCACGGAAGCACATGCCTCCGCCTCTTGCACAAGTGAGTTTCCTGCCGGAAAAATAGATCATATCAAAACACGCGCTGATTTCTTTTATGATATCAAGGACACTCATTTCCCGGTAAGCTTCTTCCCTTGTTTTAATAAAATATAAATTATCTGCCAGTAAGCTGGCATCCAGCACTGTTTTGATCCCGTTCTCTTTACAAATACCGGTTACCTTGTGGATATTTTCCATTGAGATCGGCTGCCCGCCGATGAGGTTTGTTCCCGCTTCGACTCTCAAAAATCCAATCCTGTCAACACCGGTATCCCGAATAAAACGGTTTAATTTCTCAATATCAAAGTTCCCTTTAAACGGGCAGTCACTCTCCGGCTTCATTCCTTCCTCAATAAGCAATTCCTCTACTTCCGCACCCGCCTTTTCAATCAGTGCCCTTGTCGTCGTAAAATGATAATTCATCGGTATGATCATATCCGGCTTTAGGAATACCCTAGACAGCAAATGCTCACAGGCTCTCCCCTGATGGGAGGGGACAAAGAACTCCATATCAAATGTTTCCTTTATTTTTTCTTCCAGTTTATAATAGGAGGCACTTCCCGCATAGGCATCATCAGCGGAAATCATTGACGCCAGTTGTTTGTCGCTCATCGCATTGACTCCGCTGTCAGTCAGCATATCCAGAAAAACATCTTCGTTTTTCAGAAGATGGGCATTATTTCCCGCCTCACGGTTCCTTTCGATTCTTTCTTCAAGCGGTATCAATTGGATTTTTTGAACGATTCTCACTTTATGCATTTCCAACGGTACCGGTTCACTTTTTACAAATTTAATATTGGTCATTTTATTTTTGGCTCCTGTCCTGCACTCATATCAAAGTAATATGGTTCATTTCGTATTTATTTTCTGCTTCACTTCGTATTCACTTCACATTTTGCTTAATGATTATTATTTTACCGGACATTCTCGTATACAACTTTTCCGTCAATGATTGTATAAAGGGTTTTGGTAAGGGTGTTCAGAGGATCGCCGTCAAAAATCACGATATCTGCGTCCAAGCCTGCCTGAATACTTCCGACCCGGTGGTCTACTCTGCATATTTTAGCGGCATTGATCGTAATTGCTTTCCTTGCTTCATCCGCCGGAAGCCCTTCTCTTGCTGCCAATCCCGCACAGATGGGAAGCATATGGATCGGACATACCGGATGATCGGTTGTAATTGATATATTGACTCCGGCTGCGGCAAGAACCCCGGCTGTTTTAAAGCTGATGTTTCTCATTTCCTCTTTGTACCTTGCAACCAATGCCGGTCCGACAATTGCCGGGAAACCTTCTTTTCCAAGACGTTCTGCAATTAGATGCCCCTCACTGCAATGCTCCAAGGTTAAATCCAACTGAAATTCTTTTGCGATCCGGATTGCTGTCATGATATCATCCGCACGGTGGGCGTGTGCTTTTATCGGAATTTTGTGTTCTAATACGGGTATCCAGCATTCATATTTAAAATCAATCCCTGCCTTTTCTTTCTCTTTTTTCTTTTTATATTGGAGGGCTTTTGTAATCTCTTCCCGAAGCATTGCCGCATTCGCCATTCTTGTAACCGGAGAAGTATCCAGTTCCGAAAAGGCATTTTTGGGGTTTTCGCCGAATGCAATTTTCATTGCCGCCGGAGCCAGTACGACCATATCATCAATGACCTTGCCTTTTGCTTTGATAAAGACAAACTGCCCTCCGACAACATTACTGCTGCCCGGTCCTACCATCATTGATGTAATTCCCGCTTTTACTGCGTCCTGAAATGCCCTCTCCATCGGATTGACGGCATCCAGTGCTGAAATATGGGGCGTAACGGGGGATACAAATTCGTTCAAATCATTTCCGCATTCGCCGATTTGATCCTCCTGGATTCCGATATGACAATGGGATTCAATCAATCCGGGAAATATCCAGCCGCCGTTTGCGTTAATAATTCTTTTGGTTTTCTTAATAACATCCTTGGGAACCTGCTTCGGGGATTTATAAACTTGCTTGATTTTGTTGTTTTTGATTAAAATAATACCATCAGGAATCGGCTTGGAAACCATCGTGTGTATGCTTCCGTTTGTTATTAACATCATTTTATTTTACCCTTTGGGTTTATTGTCTGGCTTTTTTTAGTATGTCCTTTTTTTTTGAAAATATGAGGACAGGGAGTTTTTTGAAATCAATCCGTCATTTGACAGATATCCTGTCGCATAGTACAATAAGTGAAATGTATTACCTTGACTTACAGGCGGTGAAATCATCAAGCTTGAAGATGCGCTTAAAAAGTTCTTACTCATCTAATTGAAAATGAGGAAATGAAAGGAGCGATGTCATGACAGAAAAGAATACGCAACTATCAAACTCGTATTCATTGGAAGCAATGAGCGATTTTTTTAACGCCCGCGCCGAAATGTATAATGAGATACATACCGGGCATATTGACGGAGGCATTGAAAGCAAACAAATCATTGCTTCTTTTCTTCCCGAACATACAAAAACAATCATTGATTTGGGAATCGGAACGGGACTGGAGCTTGAGAGAGTATATCAGCGGTTTCCCTTTATCAGGGTGACAGGATTAGACATTTCTGAAAAGATGCTGCAACAGTTGAAAGACAGCTATCCGGATAAAGAACTTCGCTTATATACGGAAAGCTATCTTGACTTTGATTTCGGATTGTCTTGTTTTGATGCCGCTTTGTCGGTTATGACGCTGCATCATTATGACCATGAAACCAAAACGGATTTATACAAGAAAATTCATTCCTGCATAAATCCGGACGGAGTATATATTGAATGTGATTATATGTTACCGGAAGAGAGCTTTGAAAATGCTCAGGAAACAGAAGATTTTTATTTCTCGGAATATGAACGGCTAAAACAAGAACAAGGAATAACCGATAACCGGGAATACCATTACGATACCCCCTGCACTGTGAAAAATCAAATAAAAATGCTTAGGAAAGCGGGATTTACAAAAGTTAGGGAAGTTTGGCGGAAAGGAAACACCGTGATTTTAATTGCCGGTAAGTGACATATTGGTGGTAGCATTTCTGATATTGTATATAAATATATGATACCATTATTATACAGTATTGATATAAAATACGTGAATATGTGAATTATGTAAGAAAACAGTTGAAAACTATTTGTTCCTGTTTTATACTGAAACTATAAACACAAGAAGGACTTATTTATATTTTTGCATAGACTAATTGAAAAGATTATTTTGTGAATTTGTAAGATATAAGGATAACATGAATCATCATAGTTCATATAATGAAATACCATTTGATGCATAAATTATATGCTTAATCATTTAATTTGTGAGAGGCAGGGATATCATGGAAAGATTAACATGGGACGAAATTGCAAAAAGATTTCCGATGCAGTGGGTAGGCTTGACTGATGTTGTTTATAAAAACAATGATGGCATTACAATAGAATCTGCTATTGTAAAATATTCAGATAAGTCAAAATCAGATTTGACAATGATGGTGCTAAATGGAGAAGGGATCGTACCGCGATATACGACACCAAATGATACGTGGCAAATGGGTACTATTGGGAGGTCTATAGTAAAATGAAAACAGTTTTAAAATTAGATGAAGCTAGTCAGCGACCATTAATTCATACAAATCAATTTCCAGGCTGTATGGCATTATTAGATACGGGGGCAACCTTTCCAATGTGGACGGATTCAGAAGAAGCATTAAAGGCACTTGGAGGGAAATTAGTAAAAGATAATGTGTTCTTTTCAGGTTTTGGTGGTCTGGTTTCTGCAAAAATATATGAGTTGACAGTTCAATTAGGTGATTTAATATATCCGCACATGCATCTTTTATTCAGTCAAGATGATGCGATTCCCGGTCATTTATTGCTTAGTGCTACTATGTTTTGTAATATGTACTATGCCATTGATGATAAGGCGCATACTTTGGAAATAGATACTCGAAGCCATCAGCTTACCTATCATCTGAAAATTGAAGATAAAAACGGCAGATTGCATGTATTATGTGCTACAGGAGAATAACGTTATGAAAAACTGTTAAGGAGAATCAGTAAATGGGGAACTTATACGAGAGTTACAAAAATCTTGATGACTCAAAATGGAATTATTACGGTAGCAATGTGATAAAAAATACTATGCCAATGCTTTCAAACGAAGAATCACGTGAATTTATTGAATTGTATTTTGCTTGCGGGAAAAAGGTCGAAGCTTTTAATGTAGCATTTATAGACAATTATAAACGTAGTGAAAAACATATACATACTGTTTATTTGTTTCANNTGTTTTTTCTTGGTTGTTATTTAGCGCCTCTTATTGAGAAAAAACTAGAATCTTTTTTAAGCAAATATATTGATGATATGAATTGGTATAAGTTTTGTTATACTTGGTTTTTAACGTCTTTATTTCACGATACTTCATCTTGTATTGAAGAAGATAAAGGTGATAACGCGAAAATATCTGAGTTAAAATGCTACTTATCGAAAAATGAAGTGAAGTATAATCTTTATGATCACGATTGGGATGATAAGTGCATGAAGTATTATACATATACTGAAAAATTGATAGAAAAATATTTTCAATATAGAAAAGGTTATTACCAAAAGGAATCATCAAGTAGGACCGATCATGGAATAGTAAGTGGCTACCTACTATATGATAAACTTATTAAAAACTATAAAAATGCATGGGATAAACACAGAAAAGTAACGACAATGGAACTTATGATGGCTTTATAGAAGCAGGATTATCTTGGCGTAAAGAACATAGGACACATTTTGCAATAATCGCAGATGCAATAGTTTCACACAATATTTGGCATGCAAATAAGTGTACTATTAAAGATTATAAACTGTATGAATTGGACGATTTGATACCTGGTTCAGATACATATAAGAAACTGAATGTAAATGACAATACTTTAGCATTTTTTCTTGGGTTACTGGATACAATTGAACCAATAAAGAGGATGGAACCAAAATATCTTAAAAATATTGACATTCAACTTATTAATGATAAGGATATTTGCATTAAAGTATTAGATTGTAATAGGGAAAACGAAGTAAGCGAATGGTTTAAAAGCATAAAATGTCCTGAAAAATGGAGTTGGCTTGATGTTAATATATCATCTGATAGTGATGATAAATTTTTAATTGAAATAAATGAAAGTCTGCCTCGAATAGAACCTAAAAACATGGATACATCAAGTAACAACAGAAGCATAACTCCTATGTTGTAAGGCATGGTAAACTCCTCATAAAAAGCCTCAAGTTGAAAAAACAGGCTTATGAAATTTGATAGTTATCAAATTTCTACGATTATCATCTGAAGATTCGATTGCTATGTAAGCAGTAGCATCTTTTTTATTTTCTAAACGGAGCAAAATATAGTGTCACCGGTTTATTGACATCATTTAAAATCAACGGTATAATATTGAAATACATTGTAAGGTATCATACGGAGGTACCCTATGGAGGATTTTGAATACATGCACCTCGCCGTTCAATTGGCAAAACAGGGCTGCGGATGGGTGAATCCCAACCCGATGGTTGGTGCGGTGGTTGTTAAGGACGGTACGATTATCGGGCAGGGTTACCATAAAAAATACGGAGAACCCCATGCAGAGCGAAATGCACTGGCAGACTGCCAAATATCGCCGTCCGGCGCAGTTCTTTATGTGACACTGGAACCCTGCTGCCATCACGGAAAAACTCCCCCCTGTACCGAAGCGATTATAGAGAGCGGCATTCGCCGTGTGGTGGTCGGTTCTTCCGATCCCAATCCGCTCGTCGCCGGAAATGGAATTGCCGTTTTGCGTTCCCACGGTATTGAGGTGACGGAGAACACCGCAAAGGATGAATGTGACCGGCTCAATAAGAGCTTTTTCCATTATATACAAAACAAAACGCCGTATGTGATTATGAAATATGCTATGACGACAGATGGAAAGATTGCCACACATACCGGGGAATCCCAATGGATTACCGGTCCTGCCGCACGCCGGCACGTTCACGAATCGCGGCATCGCTATTCTTCCATTATGGTTGGCGTAAATACCGTGATTGCAGATGATCCCATGCTGACCTGCCGGCTGGAGAACGGCAGAAACCCATTGCGTATCATCTGTGATACCAATTTGAGAACTCCGCTGCAATCAAAAATTGCCGTTACCGCCCACACGGTTCCTACCCTTATTGCTACGGCAGTAACCGATAGTAAAAGACATCAGCCGTATTTAGACGCCGCATGTGAAATTCTGGTTCTTCCGAAAAAAGATAGGCATATTGATTTAAACATCTTGATGCAGAGGTTGGGAGAAAAACAAATCGACAGTCTTTTGCTGGAAGGCGGCGGCACACTGAACTGGTCGGCTCTGCAAAGCGGTATGATAAGTAAAGTTCAGGCATATATTGCTCCTAAGCTGTTCGGCGGGAATGGGAATACTCCGATATCAGGACTGGGTGTCAGACATCCTGACGAATCCTTTTTATTAAGCAAGCCGGTTATTACTCAAATCGGTGAGGACATTTTACTGGAAAGCGAGGTAATCTCTGTTTTCCAGAAACCATAAAAGAAAGCAACGTCATCCGGGTTTTATAGAAACTATAGAAGAAAGCAACGTAATCTAAGTTTTACAGGAATCATAAAAGAAAGCAGGGATTTTTGATGTTTACCGGAATCATAGAAGAAATCGGGAAAATACAGGATATGAAAAAAGGCGGAAGTTCGGTTGTTTTATCTGTTCAGGCATCCGAAATCATGTGCGATATACATTCCGGGGATAGTATCGCCGTAAACGGCGTTTGTCTTACGGTCACTTCCTATTCTGTAAACAGTTTTTCCGCCGATGTCATGCACGAAACCCTGAACCGTTCTTCTCTCGGAAACCTGCGGGCGGGAAGTCCCGTGAATCTGGAGCGGGCTATGCCTGCAAACGGCAGATTCGGCGGACACATCGTTTCCGGGCATATTGACGGCACCGGTACGGTATCGGATATCCGAAAAGACGATAATGCCGTTTGGTATACAATCAAAACTTCCCCGCCGGTTCTTCGTTATATCATTGAAAAAGGATCCGTCGCCATTGACGGTATCAGTTTAACCGTAGCAAAGACCGATAAAAGCAGTTTCTGTGTTTCCGTTATTCCATACACAGCTTCCCTTACAACATTATCCAATCGGCGTATCGGGGATTCTGTTAATATAGAGAATGATTGCATCGGTAAATATGTAGGACATCTGATGGGAAATAAATTTCAAGACAGCAATATTACATCCGGGTTTCTCATGGAACACGGTTTTTAGGAGGAATCATCGTGGACAAAAAAACATTTTCATATCATACGGTCGGAGAGGTGCTGGATGACCTCCGGCTGGGAAAAATCATTTTAGTTACGGATGATGAGGACAGGGAAAACGAAGGTGACTTTATCTGTGCCGCTGAGTTTGCCACTGCCGAGAACGTGAATTTTATGGCAGTACACGGAAAAGGTCTGATTTGTATGCCTATGAGTACAGAGCTTTGTCAAAAACTGCAATTCCCTCAAATGGTAGACGATAATCGGGATAACCACAAGACAGCATTTACAGTATCCATTGACCATATAGATACAACCACCGGCATTTCAGCCGCAGAGCGAAGCTTAACCGCTATGAAATGTGTGGCAGACGACGCACAATCCGCGGATTTCCGCCGTCCCGGTCATATGTTTCCGCTTCATTCAAAGAAAAACGGGGTATTGGAACGAAACGGACATACCGAAGCCACCGTCGATCTGATGCGGCTTGCAGGTCTGAAAGAATGCGGGCTTTGCTGCGAAATTATGCGGGAAGACGGAACCATGATGCGTATGCCGGAGCTGATGGAATTGGCGCAAATATGGAACATTAAAGTCATTACCATTCAATCCCTTCAAGAATACCGTAAAAAGAATGACAATCTTATCAAACAGGCGGTTTGCACTTCTCTCCCTACAAAATACGGGGATTTCAGGGCTTACGGATATATCAATAAGCTTAATGAAGAACATCATGTGGCACTTGTCAAAGGTGAAATCGGTGACGGGAAAAATTTATTATGCCGTGTCCATTCCGAATGTCTGACCGGCGACGCATTCGGTTCAACACGTTGTGACTGCGGTCAGCAGTTTGCGGCGGCAATGACGCAGATTGAAAAAGAGGGTCGGGGGATTTTACTTTACATGCGCCAGGAGGGCCGGGGCATTGGTTTGATAAATAAACTGCGTGCATATGCACTCCAAGACCAAGGCATGGATACTTTGGAAGCGAACATTGCCCTTGGCTTCCCCGGAGATATGAGGGAATATTTTATCGGTGCCCAAATCCTTCGCGACTTGGGTGTAAAAACCTTGCGTCTGCTCACCAATAATCCCGATAAGGTTTATCAGCTTTCCGGATTCGGTATGGAAATCACTGAACGCGTTCCGATTCAAATGGAGGCAACGGAGCACGATTTGAATTATTTGCAGACCAAACAAAATAAAATGGGACATATTTTACATTATTAAGACAGGAAAGAATATTTAAAATCAAAGGAGAATAAAAATGAGAACTTTTGAAGGAAAATTTATATCCGCAGACATCCGAATCGGCGTTGTTGCCGCACGCTTTAATGAGTTTATTACAAATAAACTGCTAAGCGGCGCACTTGACGGATTGAAACGTCATGATATCAGCGAAGACAGCATTGATACGGCATGGGTTCCGGGTGCGTTTGAAATTCCGCTCATTGCTTCAAAGATGGCAAAAAGCGGGGATTATGATGCTGTTATCTGTCTGGGTGCCGTAATCCGCGGCAGCACGACCCATTATGACTATGTATGCAGTGAGGTATCCAAGGGCATTGCGCATATCTCTTTGGACACAGGCATTCCGGTTATGTTCGGCGTACTGACAACCGAAAATATCGAACAAGCCATTGAACGGGCGGGCACAAAAGCCGGCAACAAAGGATTTGATTGTGCGGTTGGTGCGATTGAAATGGTAAATCTGATTCGGGATATGAATGACTGATACCATGCATTATGCCGCGGAACAGCATCATTTTTACTGTTTGATGCCGGCGTAACCATCTGTGAAATGAGGTGCGGAATGTTAAATCGCAAAAACAAAAAATTCAAGGAGCGGAAAGGCTTGATTGTATTTATTGTCATCGTGTCATTCATTGTAATTTTCCTGCTGATTCAGTATATCCTTTGCCAAGCCAAAGTGCGCGGCGGGTATGAACGTTTAAAAACTTATCCGTCAAAAGAAATAGAGTTAAGCCGCGGAACAGTGACGTATATAGACCAAGGCGAGGGTGACACAATTTTATCGGTTCACGGAATTTTCGGCGGCTATGACCAGGCATATGATAATGCGAAAGCTCTTGCTTCCGAATATAGAATTATTGCACCTTCACGATTCGGTTATTTGGGAAGTGATGTTCCCGAAGTTAAGACTCCCAAGGAACAGGCGAGGGTATTTGCCGAGCTGTTGGATCAATTACATATTGATAAAGTTTATCTGTTCGCCACCTCGGCAGGAGGTACTGCCGCAATCCGGTTTGCTCTTGATTATCCCGATCGGACAAAAGGCTTGGTACTAGTTTCTTCTGCGATGCCGCCAAAAGAAAAGCCCGGTGATTATTCCGAATATGCCGGTCCGCCCGCTTTCTTGATTAATAATTTTGGAATGTGGCTGTTAAGACCGTTCTTTATGCCTATGATGGGGATGGAGTCAGATGTCGTTTACAGTATGCTGCCTGTGAATGAACGGCGCGAGGGTTCCATCATAGACGCTTCCATATCCAATCCCGATATGGCAAGAAATTTTGATGAATATAAAATAGAAAATCTGCAAGCTCCCGTCTTGATTTTTCAGGCGAAGGACGATAAAATGGCAAAGTACGAATTATCAAAGCAGGCAGTCCCCCGCTTCCCCAACCATACCTTTGTCGTATTTAAAGACGGCGGTCACTTACTGAACGGGCATGAGGAAGAGATGGATGCGACGCTAAAACAATTTTTAAATGATAACAGATAAAACTCCCTCTGTATTCCGGCAGGAATCAACCGCCTTGATTATGAAAAACAACTACTGCCGTCACCGCATAAATCAACCGGCTTGATTACGAAAAGCAAATATCGTCATCGCTGCATGATACAGGACAACAGAATAAACACTGAACCTCTCGGCTATGCCAAAATAAGCCGGTACGGCTCCTAGGGCGACAGAACCAATAAACATGAATCCGAGTGCCGTTAATGTTATCACACCATACGACCTATAAACTTTATGCCT
>DBDL01000185.1 GCA_002293545.1 Lachnoclostridium sp. UBA933
AGTCGCTGGTTGAAGATTTGGACAGGGTTTATATGCCTATGGCAAACCTGATTGCGGAAGGATTGAACACTGCTGCAAAAACGCAGATTATTGGAATAAACGGAGCACAAGGTGCTGGAAAAACCACTTTCGGCAACCTCCTTAAAGTGGTACTGGAAAAGGGATATGGAATGAACATTGCCATTTTAAGCATCGATGACCTCTATCTCAAACGCTCGGAAAGGGAGAAGCTGGCACAGGAGATACATCCCCTGCTGATTACAAGGGGAGTTCCGGGAACACATAATGTTCGTTTAGGTGAAGAGCTGCTGAATAAATTGTGCAATGCCCGTCCCAAAGATATAACGCGCATCCCTCGCTTTAACAAGGCAATTGATGACCAGTATCCCGAATCGGAGTGGGATAAGTTTACCGGCAGACCGGACGTGATTCTTTTTGACGGCTGGTTTATGGGTGCAATCGAACAGCCGGAAGCCGATTTAAAAGAGCCTATCAACGATCTCGAAAAACTCGAAGATCCCGATGCTATATGGCGGACTTACGTAAACGAACAGCTTAAAACAGTCTATAAGCCATTTTTTGAACAATTAGACTTGTTAGTTATGTTAAAAGTCCCTTCTTTCGACAAAATATACGAATGGAGAGCATTGCAGGAAGAGAAATTGAGAATCCGCAACCAGGGACAAAAAAAACTGCGCATCATGGATCCTAACGAACTGAAACGATTCATTGCCCACTATGAAAGACTTACCAAGTATATCCTCGATGAAATGCCCGGACGAGCGGATATGCTTTTCAAAGTCAATGATAATCACCGGATTTACATTTAGACATATAGAACAGATATACGAAATACATACAAAAAATCTGTGTTGGCGCAAATTAGCAATATAAGGTTTGAGACAAGTAAATTTACCTTTTTATTCACAATAAAAAGCACTATATGAAGTTTATAAATCAGTAGTTATGTACTTTTTAATTTCAACTAAGAATATGAAACGAAGAATTCTTCTGCTTTCGCTATTGTCATCTTTTTTCCTGTTATCGCATGCTCAAATGGCAATCGGAACCTGGAAAACGCATTTCTCCTACAATGACGTAAAGGAAATAACGGAATCGGCTGAAAAAATATATGCCATCAGCAATGGTTCTCTTTTCTCGGTAGATAAGGAATATGAAAGCATTGAGACCTATTCCAAAATAAACGGATTGAGCGATGGGGAAATTGCACATATAGTATATAGCAAGAAGAATGATTTACTTTTTATTGCTTACTCCAACTCCAATATTGATCTGTTGAAGGGAAATAATATAATCAATATTCCGGATTTGAAGCGGAAAGAGATTTCAGGCAAGGAGATTAACCATATTTATTTTTACAATCACTATGCTTATCTTTCCTGCGGTTTTGGAATTGTGGTTGTAGATACCCGGAAAAATGAAGTTGCCGATACTTACGTCATTGGCGATAAGGGAGCTTATTTAAAAATAAATTCCGTTCAAATTGCCGGTAATTATATTTACGCACTGACTCCTGATGGAATTTATCATGCGGATATTCGGAGTCAGGAACTTTCTAATTTTGAAAATTGGACACCCTTAGCCAATCCTGATTCTTCCGGAAACGGGGATATTGCCGCTTTTGGCGATGAGTTGGTATTGCTGACAGGAAATGCGATATACCGGTATGCCGGCATGCAATGGAATATTTTCCGCGAAACATCATCCTTCTCGGTTATTAACGTATCCGGAGAAAATATTACCTTTTGGGGAGAAAACTCTTTTCTTCGCTTTGATAAAAACTGGGCAGAAAAAGATGCTCAAGAGTTGCAAGGCATCAAATACCTGACTTTTTCTACTTCGGGAAGCAATTACTGGGTGGCACAATATTCTCCGGTCGAAGACCAAACCGTTTTGACAGACTATAAGAACGGAGAGGTTCAAAATACGTTCATCCCAACCGGGCCTTATTCAAGTAAAGCCGCGTCTATCAAATATAAATACGGAAAGTTACTTACTATAAGCGGCGGTCCCTACCTCTTGGGTTCAGAAGTGAATATTCCGGGAGTTGTGCAGGTATATGAGGACGGTAAATGGATGGTTATTAGAGAAAAAGATGTTCCGGCAGAAATTATCAACGCAGGCGGATCTTTTATGAATGTGCTGGATGCGGAAATGGACCCGGTAAATCATAATTTGATATATATGGCAACGTATCGAAGCTCGTTGTTTATGTTTGATAACAATAGGTTTGTTAACCGTTTTACTCCGGAAAATATTAATGGTGATATTTCTGTCCTACGCCGGCTTGATGGTCTTTTTTTCGATAAAAACAATAACTTATGGATGTTGAGTATGAATACTCCGAATGTACTTACCGTAAAAAAAGCCGATGGAAGTTGGGGCACTTTATACTATTCGAATTTATCGAATATGCTGACTGTCAATAAGCAGTTTATTAGTCAAAACGGATTTAGATGGATTACCATATTTAGAGCTGGGGAAGGATTGTTTGTGGTTAACGACAAAGGTACGCCTTTTAATGCATCCGATGATCAAACCAAGTATTTCCGGAGTTTTCCGGAATCTGGCTCCAGTGAGGTTGTAACCCCGGCAAGATATTATTGCGTAGTAGAAGATAAGAATAACGCGATTTGGATTGGAACCAATATGGGACCATTAATTGTTTCTAATCCAAATACAATTTTCAACAGTAACTTTACGATTGACCGCATTAAAATTACACGAGAGGATAATGAAAATCTTGCTGATTATCTGCTCGGTACGGAGACAATTAACGATATTGTTGTGGATGGCGGAAACCGGAAATGGATTGCTACCGAAACTTCCGGATTATATTTGCTGTCGCCAAACGGACAGGAGACCATCCACCATTTTACAACCGAAAACAGTCCGCTGACATCCAACACCGTTATGAGTCTGGCTATGGACGACGAGACAGGCGAACTTTTTATCGCCACATCCAACGCTCTCTATTCTTTTAAAAGTGATGCAACAGAGGGGGCTGATTCATACAACGGTGCGTATGCTTACCCGAATCCGGTTCATCCGGACTACACGGGGTTGATTACTATTACCGGATTAATGGAAAAAAGTATAGTAAAGATAGCCGATATGCAGGGAAATCTTATTCGTCAAGGAGATTCAAACGGAGGGATGTTTACATGGGACGGCAAAGACCTGCGCGGACAACGCGTTGGAACCGGAGTATATCTCGTTTTTGCTTCATTAGACGATGGAAGCGAAAAAATAGTTACGAAAATTGCAATTATCAAATGAAAATTAAGTCGTTAGCTGACATTTCGAATGTAGCAAAAGAGTTTATCGCCCAAATGGGGGAGCATAAGGTTTTTGTATTTTACGGTTCGATGGGAGCCGGTAAGACTACTTTCATTAAAGCCATCTGCGAAGAACTCGGGGTGGAAGATGTAATTAACAGCCCGACTTTCGCCATAATCAATGAATATAGCACGAAAAATGGCGAGCAGATATTCCATTTCGATTTCTACCGCATCAACAGGATGGAGGAGGCGTATGACTTCGGTTATGAGGATTATTTTTACAGCGGTAATCTATGCTTTATTGAATGGCCTGAAAAAATCAGCGAATTAATCCCTTCCGATGCCGTAAAAGTGTATATTAAAGAAAATGAGAATAAGGAAAGAGAAATACATGTAAATAATATGTAAAAAAGGTTGGTCGTATTTTTGTCCTGTTTGAGGCGCATTATAAAAATACCAACTCGTTTTTACGTGTTACTAATGTTATTAACTCCACATAAAATGAAGAATATTATGAGAAATTTATTATCTAACCGGACTATTTCTTTTTATTTGATAATAGTCGCGTTTTTTGTCCCTTTTTATACGCAAGCTCAAGAAAACAGCCACTTACTCATAAGTCCCAAAGGAGTGGTTACTATCCATATTGACCAGATTAATCCTCAAGAGGAGATTATGAAAGATACCAAAAGAAAAGCCCGTATGCAGATAATAAACAGTGATTTTTCAACATACGATCCTAACGAATTATACGATGGTTTGATTGAGATAGAAGGACGGGGAAACTCTACATGGAATTTTCCCAAAAAACCTTATAATATTGATTTAATCAATGAATTTGGCGAAGAAAATTCAAAATCCCTATTGGGAATGCCGGCAGATGCGGAATGGTGTTTGATTGCCAATTATTCGGATAAAAGCTTACTGCGTATTCCGCTGGCTTATTTCCTTGCCGGTATGATTGGTATGGAATATACTCCCCGGCTCCGTTTTGCAGAAGTTTACCTGAACGGAAATTACGAAGGGTTGTATTGCCTGTGTGAAAAAATAAAAAGGGCGAATAACCGGGTAGATGTAAAAAAGCTGAACAGTGAAAGTCCGGACGAGCATATTTCCGGAGGATATATTGTCGAAGTTACTCCACGAGACCGGATTACCCCAAAAGACTCGTTCTTTGTTACTCCCCTGTTTAGTACTGTTGTTTTTGCAATAAAATATCCTAAATCAAAAAATATTTCGACCAGCCAGAAAGAATGGATAGGAAATTACATTAATGAAGTAGAAAGCAGCATTTACGGCAGTAATTTTGACAATCCTGAGAGCGGATTTCGCAAATACCTGGATGAAAATTCTCTCATTAATTGGTACTTAATTAATGAATTGGCAAAAAGTAACGATGCTGCCATGTGGGCAAGCGTTTTTTTCTATAAAGATAGAGACAAATTATTAAAAACAGGACCGGTTTGGGACTTTGACATTACATCCGGCAATATATCCGAACAGTTTGAAAATATGCACGAAGACGGACTCTTTGTTGCAAATGCAAGATGGTTTTCACGGATGTTTGAAGACAGCCTGTTAAGAAAAAACACGCGGCAGCGGTATGAAGAATTATATGAGCAGGTATTCAACCAAATTCCTCTTATCGTTGATGTTAATGCGCAACAATTAATAAATTCCGGAGCCATAGAGCGAAATTTTGAGCGCTGGCAAATACTTGGCGAATATGTGTGGCCCAACTATCCTCCGTACCAAAAAACGTATAATGGAGAGCTGGAACGGTTGAAAGACTGGACTGTGGCAAGGCTTTCATGGCTTAACGTAAACCTTTTCACTACGGATGAAGAAAAATGCCGGCTATTGGCAGATGAGAAAATTCCTATCCGGCCTGTTGATCCGGATGAGTTTAAGCTTGGTAATGATTCTCGCGTCAGAGCAGTAAGAGGATATGACCAGTATGTGTGGAACAATGAAATAGTTACCGGCTCTTACGAGCTGGAAATCCCGGCAGGCGGAGAGTATTATGTCAAAGTGGCAGACTTAAACGGATGTGAAAACGCTCTTTCCGACACTATTTTATTCATACCCAACGGAACGAGTTGTCCCGACACTCCTGATATGCTCTGCTTTGTATATAACAATCGCGATGGTCTCCACATCAACTTTGGAGAAATGCCGGAAAGACACACTGTGACTTTAAT
>DBDL01000187.1 GCA_002293545.1 Lachnoclostridium sp. UBA933
TGCTTCTTCTTTTATTTTATCAATATCAGAGAGCTTATCTTCAGGAACGAATTTTGCCTTGGCAATCTGCTCCCGGATTTCCAATGCCAATATTTTCTTTAAATAAACTCCCTCATTCAATGCTTCGTGTGCTTTTTCGGTGAAGCTGAGAACCAAGCCAAGCAGGGAGAACTGTTTTTTGAGCGACGTGTAGCTGTCAATATCCAAAAAGGCATCCTGCTGTAAGAAATCCTCACGGATTGACTTTGCACCCTCCAGCTTGAGCTGGTCTTTTTCGGATAGTGCATCGAAACCTACCAAACGGACAATTTCGTTTAATTCGTCCTCTTCCTGAAGCATACTCATTGCTTTTGCACGCATTGCATCAAACTGCTCGTTTATATTTTCATTTGCCCATGCGGATACTTTATCCTGATATAAGCTGTAGGAATTCAGCCAGTTAATTGCCGGGAAATGTCTTCGGTATGCCAAGTCTGCATCCAAGCCCCAGAATACCTTTACGATTCTTAACGTTGCCTGTGTAACCGGCTCGGACAAGTCACCGCCCGGAGGGGATACGGCGCCGATTGCCGTCAGCGTCCCTACCCGGTTGTCACTGCCTAAGCATTTTACTTTGCCGGCACGCTCATAAAACTCAGAAAGACGCGAACCAAGATATGCGGGATAACCTTCCTCACCCGGCATTTCCTCCAGACGTCCGGACATTTCACGCAATGCCTCCGCCCATCTTGAAGTCGAGTCCGCCATCAGCGCCACGGAATAGCCCATATCACGGAAATACTCCGCAATCGTGATTCCCGTATAGATAGAAGCCTCTCTTGCCGCAACCGGCATATTGGAAGTATTGGCAATCAAAACCGTTCTTTTCATAAGCGGCTCGCCTGTTTTCGGGTCTTTGATTTCAGGGAACTCATTCAGAACGTCGGTCATTTCATTCCCGCGTTCGCCGCAGCCGACATATATGATAATATCGGCNNCCACTTCGCAAGCTGATGCTGCACAACCGTTTTCCCGCTTCCGAAAGGACCGGGAATACAAGCCGTTCCTCCTTTTGCTACCGGGAAAAACATATCAATGCTTCGCTGTCCCGTTACCATAGGTGCATCAAGAGAAAGCTTCTCCTGTGACGGACGCTGTTTTCTGACCGGCCATTTTTGCATCATCGTCATTTCATAATCGCCGTTTTCCGTTTCAATCACAGCGACAACATCGGCTACCGTATACTCGCCCTGCTCTATTTTCTTGATTTTACCCGCTACACCGACCGGAACCATGATTTTGTGGTTGATGATGATGTTTTCCTGAACCGAACCGATAATGTCACCGGCAATTACCGGATCCCCTGCTTTCATAGCAGGCTCAAAATTCCATTTCAGCTCCCTGTTCAGGGAAGCAACGCTTACTCCTTTTTCAATAAAATCCCCGGCAACATCCCGAATGGCATCCAAAGGACGCTGAATGCCGTCAAACATCGCCTCAATCAGTCCGGGTCCCAATTCCACGCTAAGCGGCTCTCCTGTCGTCACAACATCCTCCCCCGGTCCGAGCATAGAGGTTTCTTCATATACTTGTATTGATGCCTGACCGCCGCGCATTTCTATGATTTCTCCGATCAGTCCTTTTTCTGAAACGCTGACAACGTCATACATACGGGCATGTTCCATACCTTCCGCAATAACAAGAGGACCTGATACCTTAATTATTTTTCCTACTTTCAAGCTTCTTCTCCTTCCACAAACAAATTTTATTCGTTAATCTAATATGTTGATACCAACTGCTTTTTCTACGTTATCACGTATTCTGTTAAGCCCGATACCCAAAGAACCCGCATTTGAAGGAATTAATATAATCGCGGGAGTCAACTCTTTATTATACCTGTCAATCGTTTCACTCAAGGAATGTGCGATTTGCTCCGTCAGGAAAATAATTCCGTAACCCTCTCTTGCCAGTTTATCAATAATTTTTCTGTTTTCCTCCGTTTCAAATTCCGATACGGGATATACGTCAAAACCAAACGCCTTGAAACAGAGAATGGAATCCTTATCGCCTACAACACCTATTTTATACATAATTATCACGCAGCCTTTCCCTCAATGTTTCTGTCCGAATACCATTGTTTTTGCACGTGATCAGGATACGAACCTGCCTTATCTCATTTTCCTTTGATAAGAGATAGGTAAATAATACCTCCGGTCCGAAAGCAATATATTTGGACTTCTTTGTATATTCAATCAGATAATCGTCAAAAAGTTTTTCCAGCTCCGAAAAATTTCCCGTCCGGTTATAGGTTTCAATACCCTTCTTCATCATATCTCCAAAATACTTATAATAAAATACAGACGCAATGACATCCGGGGACTTGTCATAATGGGATAAGAAAAATTCCGTATCCGTCAGCCCGCCGGAAACCAAGCATTTATTTAAAAACCTTGTGCCTTTATCCATGCTCTTAATACGCATCAATGCTTTGATGTTATGGAAGTCCACACACATTTTTGTATATTCCGTAATAAAACCGTTCTTTACCTCTCCGCATAACAGCAGCATATGCCGGAACATATGTGTATCCAAAATAATATCAATGTCCTGAGGGTCCTTTGCCTCCTCATAAGCATTTTCTGCGTCCCGGACTGCCTGTTTGATATATTCGGGTATGAACTCACTCTGTTCCCCGTTCCGTATATATTCCGTCAATACGGAACCCGCCGGCTCCGTAATCGGCGAAAACAGATAATCTGCACTCTTTCCCGTGTATTTTGCTTTCATGGCTACCTTACTGTTATAAAAAATATATTTGGCGGCGAGAATATCAACGACCGCCTTTTGGGGCGAGATTTTATATAATAACCGGTATGTGTCTTCCAGTTCCTGCTTTAAAACAGTTTCATAGTCTTCGGTTCTGTTTAAGGAAGAAAAGTCAT
>DBDL01000017.1:0-2281 GCA_002293545.1 Lachnoclostridium sp. UBA933
ATGATAATAACTCCTGTATATTATTGTATAGGCACTATTCTACACCTTGCCCGCATTAAAAGTCAATACATATATATTATATATGAAATGAGGGGGTTGGATGAAGATATCCGCAAAAGGACGTTATGCACTTGCTGCCATGATTTATATGGCTGCAAAATATGAAAGAAGTGAATATATAACGGTAATCAGAATTTCAGAAAGCTTAGATATATCCAAAATCTACTTGGAGCAGGTTTTTTCCCTGCTCAAGCGGAGCAGTCTTTTAATCTCCATGAAAGGTGCACAAGGCGGTTATCAGTTAGCACGAATGCCGGAGAAGATAACTGTATTTGACATTCTGTCGGCAATAGAATTCGCACTTTTTGAAAAAACAGAAGATACCGTTTCTAAAAAAGCGCCCGAAATTGAAAAAGCAATGCGGTCATCTGCTTTTAACGTCCTTGATAAAAAAGTAAAGGAAACACTTAAGAAAATGAAACTCAGTGATTTAGCAACAGACGCCCAGAAACACAGCCCAAATGAAGAATTTATGTTTTATATTTAGGGTGTTTTGCGGCGGTGAGATAATGATACATATAAGAAAGGACTCTTTATTATGATAATAGATATACATACACATGTTTTTCCCGACCGTCTGGCAGAAAAAGCAATATCGGTACTGAAATCCAGTGCCAATGATGCATACCCTGCCGTACATAACGGAACGATATCCGGATTACTTCAGAAAATGGAGGATTGGAACATAGATATTTCCGTCATTCAGCCGGTTGTTACAAAGGAATCGCAGGTAAAAAAGACGAATGATTGGGTTAGAAGCGTCTGTTCCGATAAAATCATAGGTTTCGGGGGAATCTATCCCCATAGCAGTCATTGTAAAGAAGATATTGATACGATTGCATCACTGGGATTGAAAGGAATAAAATTTCATGCCGAATATCAAAATTTTATCCTGGATGATGACAGGATGCTTTCCATCTATGACTATGCCCTAAACAAAGGATTGATTTTGCTGCATCATGCCGGATTTGACCCGGCATTTTCAACCCCGGTGAAAAGTTCTCCCAAACAGTTTGCCAGAATCGGGAAACTGCTTGGCGGCGGCATTATCATTGCGGCGCATTTTGGCGGACACATGCAATGGGATGATGTGGAAGAATATTTGGCAGGAAGCAATATCTATCTTGACACTTCAATGGGATTTGACTATTACTCAAAAGAACAATTCCTGCATATTGTGAAAAAGCACGGTTCTGATAAAGTTCTATTTGCATCGGATTCTCCGTGGAGCAATGCGGAATCTGAAATCAAACAGATTACAAATCTCTCTTTATCAAAAAGCAGTATTGACGCTATTCTTGGAGGAAATGCAAAAAGAATCCTGCATCTTTAAAATGTATGGATGTTGTAAAGTGTTTTTTGAATGATTACAATCTTCCTTTTTCACTGAATAATTCACAGATAATATCGTGAATATTACTTGCAAATCCCTCCTGCGGCTGATTCATTTCTTCCCATCTATGTTTCCGCGCCAGTGCAATTGATCTTTCCATATATTCTTTATGTCTTTTCGTCCGTTTCTCCCAAAAACTTTCTTCGGATAACTCGTCATACCGCTTTTTCCCTCTGCCGTTTTGATAGCCGTCATACCAGCTTTGTCCGGAGCATTCCTCCTTNNGTTTTGATAACCGCTATACCAGCTCTGTCCGGAACACTCTTCTTTGGCAGCACCTATGTTATAAATACAATAACATCCGCCGCATAGCGCCGTCCAGGGATTCGCTGCCGCAAAATCTCTTTCTAACAGATCAATTACATATTTTTCGTATTCGGGGTCATTTTTCATCGCTTCAAATCCCGCTTCGGATATATGAATTGTTATGCTATCCATCATACGCGACGGATGGAGCGGAATTCGAGAAATTTTACTGTGAATGTAATCTTTATACTCCTCCATTGACATATCTTTTGTTGATTTTATGGCTGCTTCTGCTGATGATTTTATAGCTGTTGTTTCTGCTGGCGATATCTTAGAACGGATATCATATAATGCACTTGCCGTACGGGCATTTTGCAGCTGATTCAGCCATGATGCCCTTGCAGAAGATGTTTGGGAACCATGACCGTCCCCTTTCTCGGTTAATTTACAGGATTCTGACGGTTGTAAATAAGAATCTACTGCCGTTGTCATATTCATGGACTTTTCTCCTTTTTCATCAATCCCTCTCTATCGGGATCGGATATTCTGCGGAAATGATTTATATTGTATATATGCAACGCA
>DBDL01000017.1:2292-3299 GCA_002293545.1 Lachnoclostridium sp. UBA933
ATATAATAACATGAAATTTCTCTATGTATCATTTATCGTTATATTCTTTAAAAATATTAACAGAATGCTGTAAAACGGGTTTTTATTGCTGTGAAAAAGTATAACTTGTCCGATTTACCCTCGCATACACTAATTCCAAGACAATCCTTAACATTTATGCAATTTATACTTGACATTATGCAATATTTATTGTATTATATGACTATGAAAGGAGTCATGCCATGAAAAACAAAAGAATGAAAATTGCCCGAATGGAAGCCGATATGAAGCAAGAAGACCTAGCAAGAGCCGTAGGCGTTACCCGCCAGACAATCGGGCTGATTGAATCCGGAGAATATAACCCCACACTCAATCTTTGCATCGCCGTTTGTAAAGCATTAAACAAGACATTAAACGATCTATTCTGGGAGGAGTCATTATGAAAAATAAAAATTTACAAGATGAAAGAATACTATCTCAACATCGCAAGGTATACAGTGAAGCATATTTCATATCAATCATTTTGCTTATTATCTCGTTAGGTTTACAGCAGCTTCTGTTCAATGCCTCATTGGAGCAATACGCCGCCGAATTAATATGCATTTTAATACCGGCAGTCTATATCATTATACGGCATATAATACTGGGTCTTGATTTGTACAGTGATAAACAGCACAAAAAAAGAATTCTTCTGCTCTATAGTCTTCTTGCCGGATTTATGGTAACCATACTAAACGGTATCAGAAATTATATTAACTATGCAGATGTTTACAAAAGAAACGGTATCGGTTATTTTATAGCCGTGTTGTTTATTACTTTTATCAGTGCGGCTGCTTTGGTTTTTATTATATTGTCATGTCTTAATTACTTGAGTATAAGAAAGCAGGAAAAAATCCAGAAACAATTTGATGAAAACGAACAAGACAACTAATATATTATATGAATGGTTTTTAAGAGTGTCCGCTATTACATTTTACAATCAGAAAAACGCAACCTCCGGAGGTGCTATATGAAATGACAGTTTTTTA
>DBDL01000202.1 GCA_002293545.1 Lachnoclostridium sp. UBA933
TTTTTTTACTTTTGTAGGAATGTTCTTATTTTGTAAATTTATTCAGGCGGGTGCGGTTTTCAGCCACCCGCTTTTTTTAATGTACCGGAAATGAGGAGTATTATGTATCACCTAAAAACAGAAAGTACCTTTGACAGTGCACATTTTCTGCATGGATATAAAGGAAAATGCAGCAATATACATGGGCACTGTTGGGTAGTCAACGCTGTAATACAGAAAAAAAAGTTAGAGAAAGACGGAATAGAACGGGGTATGTTGATTGATTTTAAAAAGTTCAAAGCAGATTTGAAGCAGGAAACAGAAAAATTGGATCATGCACTGCTGATAGAAAAAGACTCCTTACAGCCCAATACTCTTTTGTCATTAAAACAAGAGGGATTTAAAATTATTTCGTTTCATTTTCGTCCGACTGCAGAAAATCTTTCAAAATATTTTTGGGACAAGCTAAAAAGAAAAGGATATCCTTTATTATATATCGAAGTACGGGAAACATCAAAAAATTCCGCAATTTACTCTGAAAAAACGCGGTTATCCGAAGAAGATATTTCCTCCTTTCGTGACGGAATAAACCAATCCCTGCACTGCGAGGCTGATTGTGATGAAATATAAAATAACCGAACGCTTTACAAGTATTAACGGAGAGGGAACCAGAGCGGGACAGCTTGCAGTTTTCCTGCGCTTCCACGGGTGTAATTTAAGCTGCGGATACTGTGATACTTCGTGGGCAAATAAAAAAGATACCATATATACAGAGTACAGCGGCACCGAACTGTATCAATATATAAAATCAACCGGTATTTCCAATGTTACACTGACAGGCGGGGAACCTTTGATACAGCCTTATATAAAAGAATTATTAGTTCGGCTTTCCAAAGATTTATCATTAAACGTAGAAATTGAAACAAACGGAAGCATACCCATTCAGGAAATCCAGGCGATTACTCATCCGCCAAGCCTTACCATGGATTATAAATTGCCATCCTGCGGTATGGAATCTTATATGCTGACAGAAAATTTTACTTATTTGCAAAACAAAGATACTGTAAAGTTTGTGATTGGATGTACGGATGATTTAGAAAAGGCAGGCAAGATAATAAACACTTATGATTTGACCAAGCGATGTCATGTATATTTTAGTCCGGTATATAATCAAATTCATCCGGCAGATATCGTTGATTTTATGAAAGCACACCATAATAACGGCGTAAATCTGCAGCTGCAGCTTCACAAATTCATCTGGCCGCCGGATAAAAGGGGGGTTTAGCTCATGAAAGCTTTGGTATTATCAAGCGGAGGCATTGACAGCACAACTTGTCTTACCCTTGCAATAGAACGGCACGGGAAAGGAAATATAACCGCATTATCTTTCCTCTATGGTCAAAAACACCGGAAAGAAATTGAAGCTGCCGAAAAAATCAGCAAGTTTTTGGGGGTCGAACATATCACCTCTGACCTCAGCAATCTTTTCTTATACAGTGACAGCACGCTTCTTATGCATTCATCAAAAAAAATACCAAAGGGAAGCTACAAAACACAATCCAAAGCTTCCGGAGAAAACCCTTTATCTACCTATGTTCCGTTTCGCAATGGGTTATTTTTATCGGCATCGGCAAGTATCGCGTTATCAAAAAACTGCCGTATCCTTTATTATGGC
This sequence comes from Lachnoclostridium sp. UBA933, assembly GCA_002293545.1. Classification (GTDB taxonomy): domain Bacteria; phylum Bacillota; class Clostridia; order Lachnospirales; family Lachnospiraceae; genus UBA933. The sequence goes on from DBDL01000202.1 coordinate 1,655, forward strand.
GCCCATAGCGACGACTCCGCCGGCAGTGCTTATCCCGATTGCAGTGAAAAATTTAACCATGCCATGAACACCGCAATCTTTGAGGGAAGCGGGCATCAGATAACCGTAGAGGCACCGTTTATTTCAGTAAATAAAGCGGAGGTGATCAAAACAGGGCTGTCGCTTCATACCCCTTATGAACTGACATGGAGCTGTTATGAGGGAAATACGGAACCATGCGGAATATGCGGAACATGTATTGACCGAAAAAATGCATTTGAAATGAACGGTATAACCGACCCCTTACCCTATCCGGCGCGATGATACTTTTACAGGAAATTGTGTTGATGAAACCGGACAATACTTTGCCGAGGATGAACACCTCTGTTTCGGTATGGAGCAACCGCAGAAATATGGCAGCAGAATGGAGAAGCTATGCGTAAAAATGAAGAAATAAACGACTTAACATTACTCGGAAACCAAAAAACAACGTACCCGAATCAATATACCCCTGAGCTCTTAGAAGCCTTTGAAAATAAGCATCCGGATAACGATTATTTTGTAAAATTCAATTGCCCGGAATTTACCAGTCTTTGTCCGATTACCGGACAGCCTGACTTTGCGACGATTTATATTTCGTATATACCTCATATAAAAATGGTAGAAAGCAAATCATTGAAGCTGTATTTATTCAGTTTCCGAAATCACGGGGATTTTCATGAAGATTGCGTCAATATTATCATGAAAGATTTGATTTGGCTGATGGCTCCCAAATATATAGAAGTTTTGGGGAAATTCACGCCCCGAGGCGGCATAGCGATTGAACCTTATTGCAATTACGGGAAGAAAGGTACTGCATGGGAGAAAGTTGCGTTTGAGCGGCTGTCACAATATGGGGTAGATAAATTTTAGCTCAAAAGCTGTGAGGGCTGATTTGCACAGACTTTTTTTCATAATTTCTTCTTAATTTGCGGAGTATCATATATCACAGTCCTCTTTACGAATTGTCATATACTACAGTCCTCCGNNNCTACCTCAACATCCAAAAGTCCTTCTTCCAAATCCAAATCAATAATTTTTACTTTTATATCTGCATCCGAATTAATTTTAACTAAGAAGCTTTGCAGAAAGGCAGCAACAAACTCTTTTTCATTGGTCACTCCATATCCGCCTTTTTCCATTACTTCCCGCATCGTCTGAGAAATTGAAACAGAAAGGCTGTCCCGCAG
>DBDL01000054.1 GCA_002293545.1 Lachnoclostridium sp. UBA933
GGCGGTCATCTTGGAAGAGGCGGAAGAACTGGTTTCGATCGCCGGGAAAAAAGGATTAATGCTTGCCGGGGCGCCGGACACCTTTCTGGGAGCGGGGATTCAGACCTGCCGTAAGCTGATAACAGACGGGGCAATCGGAGAACCGATCGGTGCGGCGGCATTTATGTTATGCCGCGGACATGAAAGCTGGCACCCAAACCCCGAATTTTATTATAAAAAGGGCGGCGGGCCGATGCTTGACATGGGGCCGTNNGGACCGATGCCGGATATGGGACCGTATTACTTAACGGCAATGATAACCCTGTTAGGCAGGGTGAAAGGGCTGACAGCAAGGACGAAAATATCGTTTCCCGAAAGGGAAATCACCAGTGAGCCGAAAGCCGGAGAAAAAATCAAAGCAGACGTACCGACCTATGTTACCGGAATCATGGATTTTGAATGCGGTGCAATCGGAACACTTTTTACGACGTTTGACGTTCACTATAAGAGTCAGGCAAGATTTGAAATATACGGTTCGGAGGGAACGCTTTTTGTTCCCGACCCCAATACATTCGGCGGACCGGTAAAGATATACAGACAGGGTGAGGACAGAGCAAAAGAAATCCCTCTTGCCTTTGGTTACGCCGAAAACAGCAGAGGCTTGGGACTTTCCGATATGGCGGAGGCGATTCGGGAGAACCGGTGTGCAAAAGCGGGCGAGCATCAGTTTCTGCATGTAATGGAGATTATGGAGGCATTTGAAAAAAGCGGTGAAAAGGGAGATTATGTGAAGCTTCCGACGGGAAAAGAAAGCTGAAAAAAATCTTTCCAAGAAATGAAATGTATGTTAAAATAAAATAGGTAAGAGGACGGTTTCCCCTTGACATACTCTATGCAGAAAACTTTTTCTCATAGCAGAGGGAAGGGGGTGTGCCTATGGATAATTATGTTACATATGACGGATTGTTTCAATTTGTCATGGCAGTAACGGCTATCACAGCATTTTTTGTATCCCTGAAACATTATAATGATACAAAAAAATAACCGCCCCTGTCGCATGGATGCGGTTATTTTTTAACTAAACACATGCAAGGGGTGAATCCCCTCTTACCTTTTAGTAAATAATAACATACCTTTTTTTATATGTCAATATTTATTTCCTTATACACCATTTCATCATTATTATTTTTTCGTAAACATATCGCGGACAGCACTTGCAATTTTATACATAAGTCAGTATAATATATTTATTCAATCACCGCATTTTTGTTCCGAGAACAAAGTATGATTCATTTCACTTTCATAATATCAGGAGGGAAACCATGAACAGAACAGCAGGCAAAAGCCGCATTACCTCAGAAACAGAAATAGATGTACAGATCAACATTGACGGTTCCGGCATTTATGATATCAATACGGGAATCGGTTTTTTTAATCATATGCTTCAGGGCTTTGCCAGACATGGTTTATTTGACCTGAATATTGTTGTAAACGGAGATACCGAAGTGGATATGCATCATTCGATTGAGGATACCGGAATTGTTTTGGGGGAAGCATTTTTAGAGGCACTGGAAGACAAGCAGGGAATCAGTCGTTTTGGTTTTTATATTTTACCGATGGACGATGCTCTTTGTATGGTTTCATTGGATTTATCCGGGCGCTGTTACTTTACCTTCGAGGCGGATTTGAAAGCGGAGCGGCTTGGGAAGATGGAAACGGAAGCAGTGAAGGAGTTTTTTGCCGGGTTTGCAAACGGAGCGAAGATGAATCTGCATATCAGGCAGTTAAGCGGTGAAAACACACATCATATCATAGAGGCGATGTTTAAAGCATTTGCAAAAGCTTTGGATATGGCGACAAAACAGGACGAAAGAATCGACGGAATCATGTCAACAAAAGGGATTTTGTAAAGATTGGATGCACGGCACAATCGCAAACAGGGTGCATGGCACAATTTTGAATTGGATGCACAGCACAATCTCAAAATGAACAAAGGAAGGTGAAGCATAATGTCCAAGAAGAAAATCATTGCCTTTATCAATGGGGAAAACGAAGTGGGAAGCAATATCATTGTCAAAGCGGAACAGTGTTGTTTACAGGGAGCCGACGAATTGTATGTGTTTAACTACTCGAAAGCGGAATCGGAACGGGAAGAATTTTTGTCGGTGCTGAGAAAAATCCATAAGCAGATTGACATTCCGTTTACGGCAGGTATGTTTATTGAGAGATTTGAAGACGCTAAAAAAGCTTTTTATACGGGCGCGGATAAGGTCTGCCTGCGGTATGAAATGCTGCCGAAGGATAAGATTGTTTCGGAAATGACGGACAGATTCGGAACCCATCGGTTTATCATCGAAATACATGCAAAAGAAAGCTTTGAAACGATGAACCTGTGGTCCGGCACACTGATGATAAAGCATGTGGATGTTACCGATGAGTTGGGAAAACGCATTGGGAANNATATTATACGCGACAGTCTGCTCCGGAATGATTTGCAGGATTTGTTTGAAATCAAGAAAGTGTCTGCGGTTGCGACAAATTATTATGAAAATAAGAATATCTATAAAATAAAGCATAAAATGAAAGAAAGCGGGATTGAACTTTCTGTTTTTGAGCCGTCTGTCCCGTTTGATGATTTTAAATTTGGAATTGACGGTCTGATACCGTGTATTGTACAGGATTATCAAACGAATGAAGTATTGCAGCTTGCTTATATGAATAAGGAATCCTTTGATATGACGGTCGCTACCGGGAAGATGACATACTACAGCCGGAGCAGGAGAGAGCTTTGGTGCAAAGGCGAAACTTCGGGACATTATCAATACGTAAAAGAATTTTCACTGGACTGCGATAAAGACACGCTGCTTGCAAAGGTTCACCAAGTAGGTTCTGCCTGTCACACCGGGGAGCGGAGCTGCTTTTTTAATGAATTGGCAAAAAAAGAGTATAGAAATACAAATCCGCAAGCCATCCTTACCGAAGTCATGAATACGATAAAGGACCGGAAGAAGAATCCGAAAGAGGGTTCCTATACCACGTATCTTTTTCAGAAAGGCATGGATAAAATCCTGAAAAAGTGCGGGGAAGAATCGGCGGAAATCCTGATTGCCGCAAAGAACCGGGATTCGGGTGAGCTTACTTATGAGATGGCGGATTTTTTATATCACATGATGGTACTGATGGCAGAGTGCGGTCTGGATTGGGATGAAGTGATGGGAGAACTGGCAAATCGCCATTGACAGCGGTTGACAGCGGAAGTAAGGAGGATGTAAGGATGCGTCCGCTTTCAGGTTCCGCAAAACAACCGGATTCGTAAGGAGAGAAAATTACACAAAATAAAAAGGACAGACAGAAATGAAATCACAAAAAATTATCATGCTGGGAAACGAAGCGATCGCACGGGGAGCATATGAAGCAGGAGTAAAGGTATCTGCGGCTTATCCGGGGACGCCGAGTACGGAAATCAGCGAAAATATGATTCAATATAAAGACAGCATCTATTCCGAATGGTCGCCGAATGAGAAAGTAGCGATGGAAGTAGCAATCGGCGCAAGTGTAGGAGGGGTGCGTGCATTAGCCGCGATGAAACATGTCGGTCTTAATGTGGCGGCGGACCCTATCTATTCCTATTCGTATGTGGGAGTAAACGGGGGACTGGTAGCGGTCGTCGCGGACGATCCCGGACTTTACAGCTCACAAAATGAGCAGGATACAAGAATGGTCGCAAGAGCGGCAAATCTTCCGGTACTGGAACCGTCTGACAGTCAGGAGGCGAAAGATTTTGTAAAATACGCCTATGAAATCAGTGAAACATATGATACGCCGGTTGTTCTCCGCATTACGACAAGACTGGCACATTCGCAGGGACTTGTGGAAATAGAGGAACGTAAGGATATTCCGGATAAACCATACGAAAAAAATATCGCCAAAAACGTCATGATGCCGATGGCGGCAAAAGCACATCATATTTTGGTGGAGCAGAGAAATCAGGCATTGATAAAAGACGGCAGTTCCTTTCCGATCAATAAAAAAGAGATGAAGGACAGGAAAATAGGGATCATTACATCCGGAATTCCGTATCTGTATGTAAAAGAGGCACTTCCCGATGTGTCCGTACTGAAGCTTGGGATTGTGAATCCCCTGCCTGGGGATTTGATTCGTGAATTTGCAAAGGAAGTAGAAACGCTGTATATTGTGGAAGAATTGGAACCGGTCATTGAAGAACAAGTAAAAGCAATGGGGATTTCCTGTATCGGAAAAGAAATATTTACCGTACAGGGTGAGTATTCGGCAAATCTGGTCAGAGCGGCTGTCTTACATGAGGAGCCGTCAATCCCGGAGTCATATACAGTTCCCGCCCGTCCGCCGATTTTGTGTCCGGGCTGTCCTCACAGGAGTACCTATTCCGTACTGAAAAAATGTAAGCTTCATGCGATGGGGGATATCGGCTGTTACACACTGGGGGCGGTTGCACCGCTTGGCGTAGTGGATACGACCGTATGTATGGGTTCCAGTATCAGTATGCTTCACGGTTTGGAGAAAGCAAAAGGAAAAGAGTATTGTAAAGACTGGGTTTGTGTAATCGGGGATTCGACCTTTTTACATACAGGGATTAATTCGCTGATGAATATGGTATATAATAAAGCAGCCGGTACGGTTTTGATTTTGGATAATTCGACAACGGGAATGACCGGACACCAGGATCATCCGGCGACAGGCAAAACATTGATGGGAGATACGACGTATCAGATGGATATCGCCGCGTTATGCAGGGCAATGGGAATCAAGAGCGTTACAACAGTAGATTCGTTTGACACGGAAAAGCTTGAGAAAGTAATCAGGGAAGAGCTGGCGAAAGAGGAAGTATCGGTTATCATATCAAAATCCCCGTGTGTATTGCTGAGTAAAGAGCCGGTCACGGTTCAGTGCAAGGTTCTTGCGGACAAATGCAGGAAGTGCGGACTGTGTATGTCGTCAGGCTGTCCGGCGCTTTCAAAGAGCAGCGGCGGGACGGTAAAAATTGACGATACGATGTGCAACGGC
>DBDL01000040.1 GCA_002293545.1 Lachnoclostridium sp. UBA933
CAAAAGTAACCGCCCGTGTCATTGCAAGGGATGGAAATAATTGGTATAACTTATTTGTAATCGACAAAGGAAAATCCGAAGGAATTGAGCCAGACCAAAATGTGATTGCCGCAAACGGCGGTCTTGTGGGCATTGTAACGGAAGTGGGGAACCACTATGCCAAAGTACGTTCCATTATCGACGATAAAAGCAATGTAAGCGCTATGTTTTCAGAAACAAGTGAAACCTGTTTCGTAAAAGGGAACATGAAAACAATCGATCAGGGATACATTGACGTAGAATTAATCAGTAAATCCGCAAAAGTCAGCAATAACGCTGAAATTGTAACGGCACATATCAGCACTAAATTTTTACCCGGACTCATGATTGGAACATTGTCGGATCTCAAATCCGATGCTTCCAAGCTTACACAGACGGCACACTTAAAGCCGGCCGTTGCCTTTGATCAACTGGATTTGGTATCGGTGATTACATTAAAGAAGGATTCATCGGAAACAGGAGAAATTTTAAGTAATGATTAGAAACCGTATAGGTACAGGAATTCTTATTCTGCTCTTTTATTTATTACAAACGACAGTATTTCATAGTATAAAGCTGGCGAACGTTGTTCCGAATCTTCTGCTGATATTAACCGTTTCGATTGCGTATCTCCGCGGACGGAGTGAAGGGTTGATTACGGGTTTTATTTGCGGACTTATGCTGGATATGCAGTTTGGGACTGTGATTGGATTATATGCATTTATTTATATGCTGATCGGTTTTGTTATCGGTCATTGGAGGAAAATCTACTATGCCGATGAATATTTAGTTCCGGCGATACTTGTTGGTGCCGCGGATTTCGTATACGGGATTTTTTACTACATAGTTGAATTTTTACTCCGCGGACGATTGGATTTCGGTTTTTATTTCCTTCATAAAATATTGCCTGAGCTTATTTACACATCAATTATTGCTTTGATTCTTTGCCGGTTGATATTCTTATTGGAGAAAAAACTGTATTACCCGAAAGGAGAAAATGACAATGCTGATAACCCTGGTTGAAACGTTAAAAAAAGTTCTAAAATCAAAAATTTTTCCGATGATATGCGTTTATACTGTTTTATTCAGTATTATTTGCGGACGGATTTTTTATTTGCAGATTATCAAGGGAGAGGAATTGGAGGAAACGACAGAAACCGCCAAAAAGAAAGAGCGGGAGATCCCAAGTCCCCGCGGTAATATTTATGATTGCAACGGTAAATTATTGGCATCAAACGTACAGACATATGCAATAACAATAGAAGATTTAGGTGTAGTCAAAGAATCTGCCGAGTTAAATAAAGTAATTTATGACTGCATCCGTATTATTGAAAAAAACAAAAATAAGCTGGACTTAGAGTTTGCTATTACGATTGATAAAAGAGGACGTTTCCGGTATACGATGCCGAAAACCTCAATCCGGCGTTTTAAGAAAGATATTTTTTACAAAGAAGCCGGTACGGAACTGACAGCGGATGAAGATGAAATGAAGGCAAAAGAAGTGTTTATGTACTTACGTGATGTAAACAACGAGCATAAAAATACATTTCGGATTGGTCCGGAATATACCGATGAAGAAGCGTTAAAAATCATGACCGTGCGTTATGCCATCATTATGAACCGCTATAAAAAATATGTCCCGATTACCCTAAGTAAAAACGTAAACAAAAAAACGATTGCTGCCATCAAAGAAAATTCGGCGGCTCTGCCGGGAGTAGATGTTGTGGAAGAATTAAACCGACGTTATTACAGCAGTGAATATTTTGCTCATATTATCGGGTATACCGGTGTGATTTCACCGGATTTACTGGCACAAATGCAGGAGGACGAACAACAGGACACTACCTATACCCCAACCGAACAAATCGGAAAGACCGGTATCGAAAGCACGTTTGAAGATGTACTGCGGGGGAAAAAAGGGAAAGAAACACTTATTATCGACGAGGCTTCCCGTGTATCGGAGGTACGGGACAGAGTAGACGCAGTAGCGGGCAACGATATTTATTTATCCATTGACAAGGATTTACAGATAGCATATTACAAGATACTGGAAAAGAAGATTGCCGGTATACTGGTTTCCAAACTGAATAACGGTATGGACGCAGGCTCGAAAGGGGAATCCGCTTCCAATATACGGATTCCGGTTTATGACGTCTACAATGCCATTATTCAAAACAACGTGGTCGATATCAACCGTTTTTTGTCGAAAGACGCAACCTCGCTGGAACGGAACATATACAGACGATTCCATTCCGCCAAAAAAAGAACGGACGGCAAAATCAAATCGGAATTGTCTTATTCCAACAGCCGGCACGGAAGTCAGCTCTCCGAATCCTTACAGGAATACATTGATTATATTTATTCCTTATTGCTTGAGCGCGAAATACTTACCATAGGTGCCAATGATAAATCGGATGCAACCTATGTGAAATACGTGAACGGCAAAATCAGCCTGAGTAAGTTTTTAGAATATGCGATTTCACAGAATTGGATAAACCTAGAGTATTTGGAGATTGGAAACGACTATTACAGTACGGAGGAAATCTTTAAAAAGCTTGTAAAGGCTATTTTTGAAATCCTGAATGAAGATAGTAACTACGATAAGCAAATATATAAAAATATGATTTATGATAATGATCTGAGCGGACGTGAGGTTTGCCTCTTGCTATACTCACAAAAGGTAATTAAAAAGAAAAATTCGGAGATGGAAAATCTGAGGTCCGGATCACTTTCCGCTTATGAATTTGTCAAATCAAAAATCCGTTCGCTTGACATTACGCCCGGACAGCTTGGATTGGAACCATGCTCCGGCTCGGTCGTCATAACCGATGTGAATACCGGGAAGATAAAAGCTATGGTGTCCTATCCGAGTTATGATAACAATAAGTTTGCCGGATCGGTAGACAGCGAGTATTTTGCACGGATCAACAGCAATAAAGCGGCACCGCTTCTAAACCGTTCCACACAACAAAAAACCGCACCCGGCTCTACCTATAAAATGCTGGTTGCTTCCGCGTCACTGGAGGAAGGTATTATCAATCCGTATTCTACCGTAACGGATAAAACGACATTTACCAATATCCATCCCTCTCCGAAATGCTGGAGTACAAACAGTTCTCACGGAACCATCAATGTCACGCAGGCGATTCGTGATTCGTGCAACTATTTCTTTTACGAAATGGGGTTCCGCCTCGGCGACGGACACGGTGAAAATGTAAATAATGAAAAGGGATTGAATAAACTTAAAAAATATGCTAAAATATATGGCTTAACAGAGCCTTCCGGCGTGGAACTGGCAGAATCCGACCCGACGATATCCGATATTGATACGGTCCGCTCCGCAATCGGTCAGGGTACAAACAGCTATACACCGGTACAATTATCACGTTATGTTACTACGATTGCCAATCAGGGAACCTGTTATGATTTAACGATTATTGACAAGATCGAGAGCGGAAAGGACAAGAAAGTAAAGAAGAATAAAGCAGTTGTTTACGGGAAGTTACCGTTTGCCGATTCCACATGGTCGGCAATCACCCAGGGGATGCGGCTTGTCGTAAAAGATGGTACCATCCGGTCATTGTTTACCGGTTTACCGGTTGATGTTGCCGGAAAAACAGGAACTGCTCAGGAAAGTGTGTTTAAACCGAATCATGCTTTATTTGTATCCTATGCACCATACGAAAATCCTGAAATATCAGTTACCGCCGTAATTGCAAACGGTTATACCTCCAGTAATGCCGCCGAACTGGCAAGTGACGTCTATAAATATTATTTTGATAAAAAGTCCAGAAAAAGATTATTAGAGCAAAAGGTTTCCGCACCGCAAAACAGTTCGGGAGCCGTAACAGACTGAGGAAGCTTCACAGTAAACAGGAGAGGTGATGAAAATGAAACACACACCGGTTGTTATCAAAGGAACCAAATCAGGAATTATTGTTGTTCTGGACAAGCAATTATCCATTGAGCAGTTAAAAAAAGAATGTGCGGCAAAATTTAATACTTCCAAAGATTTTTTTGGGCATTCACAGGTTGCCGTATCATTTGAAGGAAAGAAGCTTACGGATGAAGAAGAAATTGAGTTTGTCAATTTGATCTCTTCCCATTCCGATTTGGATATCGTATGTGTGATTGACAACAATGAAAAACGGGAGGCTTTATTTAACCGTACATTAGATGAAAAATTAAAGCAGTTGGATTCCAATACCGGGAATTTTTATAAAGGTACGTTACGTTCGGGACAAGTGCTTGAATTTGAAACCAGTGTCATTATGTTAGGTGATGTCAATGTGGGTGCACAGGTGGTATCAACGGGAAATGTCGTTGTACTGGGTGCTTTGAAAGGAAATGTGTATGCCGGCGCCGCCGGAAATCCGAATGCCTTTGTCGCCGCGCTAAAGATGAACCCGAAACAAATCCGTATCAGTGATGTGATTGCAAGAGCTCCCGACGGAAAAGACAGTTTTGAAGAAGGAGCCAAAATCGCATTTGTAGAAGACAGTAATATTTATATAGAACCCCTGACAAGAGAGGTCTTGGGTGATATTAAATTATAAAGGAGGATACCAAAATGGGGGAAGTTATTGTGATCACCTCTGGAAAAGGCGGTGTAGGCAAAACGACAACAACAGCCAATGTAGGCACCGGATTGGCAAAGGAAGGGAAAAAGGTTGTTCTGATTGATACAGATATCGGATTGAGAAATCTTGATGTTGTGATGGGGTTGGAAAATCGTATTGTTTACAACCTTGTCGATGTCGTGGAAGGGAATTGCCGGATTAAGCAGGCATTGATTAAGGACAAAAGATATCCGAATCTGTATTTGCTGCCGTCCGCACAGACAAGAGATAAGAGTGCCGTTACTCCGGAGCAGATGAGTAAGCTTGTAACCGAGTTAAAAGAAGAATTTGATTACATACTTTTGGATTGTCCTGCGGGAATCGAGCAAGGGTTTAAAAATGCAATCGCCGGGGCGGACCGTGCTTTGATTGTAACAACACCGGAAGTATCTGCTGTAAGAGATGCCGACCGAATCATCGGTTTATTGGAAGCCAATGAAGTTTCAAGCACCGAGCTGATTGTAAACCGCCTGCGGGCCGATATGGTAAAGCGCGGTGATATGATGTCAAGCGATGATGTAGTAGAGATTCTGGCAATTGATTTGCTGGGTATTGTACCTGACGATGAAAATATTGTAATATCAACGAATCAGGGGGAACCTTTAGTCGGCACAAAGACAATCGCCGGACAGGCTTATGCAAACATATGCCGGCGTCTTTTGGGGGAAAATATACCTATGCTTGATTTGTTTGCAAAAAGCAGTATTTTCTCAAAACTTATGGCGAAATTTAAAGGGAATTAGGAAACGTTTTCCGCAGACAGAGAATGTATTTTTGGCAAATAATACGCATATGAATGTGCAGAAATGAGGAGATTATGGGATTTACAGATTTTTTCAAAAAGAAATCATCCAGCAGTGTGGCAAAAGACCGCTTAAAGCTTGTTCTCGTTTCGGACCGGGCAAATTGTTCTCCCGAAATCATGGAACAGATAAAAAATGATATCATACAGGTTATTTCAAAATATGTAGAAATTGATCATACAGGTTTGGATATATNNATTGAACAAATGGAATCGGAAACGCATAACGGAAAAGTTCCGGCATTATTTGCAAACATACCGATATTGGATATAAAACAAATGCATTAAGGATGGGAACCTTATATGAGGACGCGTATCGAAAATTGGCTCAGTACAAAACGATATACATGGAACCGATATGACTTATCATTGATTGCCGTAGTTATGATTTTATGTGTTATAAGCATTTATACGCTTTCTTTGATGTCAGATAATGAAATGCACAGTGAAAGCACGGATTTCAAACATCAGCTGCTCGGTGTGGGAATCGGTTTTGTTGCTATGCTTGTTTGTTCGGTTATTGATTACCATACATTATGTACGTATGTTCCGATATTTTATATTGTGAGCACATTGATGGCGGCGGGGACCAAATTCCTGCCGATAGGAACCGATAACAATACCGGCTCTTATCGCTGGCTGGACTTCCGGGTATTCCGGTTCCAGCCGTCGGAAATTTGTAAAATTGTTTTGATTTTGACATTGGCAGTATTCTTTACAAAAAGTCTGGAACATTTAAAACGTTTCCGCACAATTTTTCTGGCATTCCTGATTTCTATTGTCCCGATTTTTTTTATCTATATACAATCGGATCTGTCTTCCAGTTTGGTTCTTGTCTTTGTTATGGTAATGATGATTATCGGATCGGGGATCGGATGGAAGATTATTGCGCCGATTATCGGTGTGCTGACACCGTTGACGGCACTCTTTTTCTGGTATATCCAGCAGCCCGGACAAAAGCTGTTAAATAAATATCAGTTAGGACGTATCTTGGGTTTTATTAATCCCGAATCGGAAAAATTGGGTGTCATGTATCAACAGAATAATTCACTGGTTTCGATTGCCTCCGGGCGGTTATACGGAAAACAGCTGCTGGACGGTGCTGCCGCCGCATCGCGGAATTATAATAAAGTGGATGTTGCGGAAAGTGACTTTATATGGAGTGTCATTGGGGAAGAATACGGTTTTATCGGTTCGATTGCCGTATTGGCACTTTTGTCCTTCATTATTATAAAATGTTTTATGGCGGCAATCAATGCCAGAGATTATACCGGTATGATGATTGCCATCGGTATATCCGCATTGCTTTCTTTTCAAA
>DBDL01000025.1 GCA_002293545.1 Lachnoclostridium sp. UBA933
TTTTGTCCCCAGCAGCTTGAAGACGCAAGATAAAACTTAACGATGTCACGGTCATGAAGCTGATCAATAAATAGTTCTCCTCGTTGGTTGATGACTTCAAGAATCTTCTCCATTTTGATTATATCCTTTCTGTTCTTCGATTTCGTCGGTACGCACCCGGTGCGCACCAAAGTTTAATCTTTGAGAGACTCCAGCGTGACGCCCAGTTCTTTTGCAATGGCGCACACTGTATACCATCCCGGATTTTTACTCGCACCGGTTTCTATGTTGTGGATGTTGGAAACCGCCGTCCCGCATCTTCGAGCCAGCTCTGATTTTGAAAGTCCCTTTTCGAGTCTCTTTTGTCGGATTTTGTCACCTATCATATTGCACCAACTTTCTATATATGGTAAAATACATAATATCTCAGCGCTTTCGGTTACGAATTTTTTCTTTAATCTTAGGCCAGATCAATATCCAGTCTTTTTTACATTGTCTATAAATAAAAATAATAAACACTGCGTTTACATAGGTCGTATGGATTACCATATGAATATACCAAATGGTTATTAGCATTTTTTTCATCTCCTGAATTGAGGTGTTGTTTTGGATTACTTAACCACGTTGCTTGCCTTGGCTACCTCTGTACTCGGTATAATAAGTTTTCTATGTAATAAAAATAAAGTAGCGGTATTCGCGGTTGTGAGCTTTTTTGTATTATTGTTTTTTCTGTCGCATAAAGCCATCTATTATACGTATCATGACGGCTATATGTGGATTTGCTTTGGTATTGGTGTGTTATCACTGCTTGGGCTATTGTGTTATGCGTTATATTGCCGCAAAAGGAAAACAGAAACACCTGATCCGCAGCACCTTTGGTTGACTGCTATAGCCTTTCTTCCGGCTTTTTCTATCCTATTCAAATATACAATTTTTAAAGATATTGTAATAAACCTTGCCTCTAATGCTGATATTGAAAAATATATGGAATTTGTTAATAGTCTTAAAATTAATTTCAGTGGATTTAAAGAAGAGGTATTTGTTCAAGCAAACGTATTTTTGTTATACTTTTTTAGATTTATCGGGAATCTATTAGCAGTTATCTCGGTGGGGATCGGTGTCATTTGGATGAAAAGATATTTTTCATCGGTATTTTGGTCTGGCAATGCGTATGAGTTTAATCAATCAAAAAATATGGCACGAAAGCTTGCTGCGATTGTTATATTATCTGTTATTTTTTCTTCCGGCGTATTTTATTTAATCCTAGACGCACTACCTTAAAAGCAGTTTTGAAAATAAGCTTGTAAGGGGCAAAAATGGCTTCTTTTCGTGATTTGCCCAAAAGTTCAATGGTAACTATCCAGCTTAACGCTTCAAAGTATATAAAAAAAAATATGAATCCAACCATAAAACATATCATCCCTTCTCACAGGTGTGCACACTGTGCGCACCTGCATTCATATTTCCACTTCAACCCATCCGGCAAATGCTTTTTCCGGCGTTTCTGTGAGAATTTTGTCATACGCCGCTAGGATGGTATCCTCCAGAAAGCGGCGGGTGCTCCGGGTAATCGGATGAACGACATCCACATGACCGCCATTTTTTGATGTACTGTAGGGCATCCGGATAAATCGTTTACCGCTTGCTCCGATAATCTTGATATCTCTTATCAGCAAACCATTGTCTACCGTGATCGACGCCACGCCGAGCAGTTTCCCGCCATTCGGGATCATCCGTAAATTCACGGATGTAACTTTCATATTCTCTGTCCTCTGTTTCATTAAGATTGTTAAATATAAGCATTCCGCACACTATATATCCGATAAACGCTCCCAGCAGCAGACAAATAACCGCGCAAAGAATACATGCCAGCATTTTTATCCGCCTCCAAATCGTTTGATTATACCCCTAAGTTTTTCACCCTTTCTCAGCCTGCCGGGGTATTATGGCCGCCCCGGCACCGGCAATGTTACCGGTTCGGAGCTTGAACAGGCGGGGCAAGCTGTGGTACAATACTGTTAGTGACAGTGGCGGCGTGGGCTCTGCCGGGGGCTGTGAGATTATTAGTGTCTAAACATAATAATTAAGGATGAGGGGTGTCAAACATGAAAACTAAGTATACGCTGTTTATCAGTCATAGCGCGCAAGAGAAAAATGTAGCACAAGCTATAAAGACTACGCTAAGCAATGCATTTACAGGGGATTTGAGGTTTTTCTTTTCACCCGAGATGAAAGTAGGAACTATCTGGAAAGACTACATTCAAACGCAGTTAGGCGAATGCGATGCGGGGTTGTTTGTTTTGACCCCTGAATTTCAAAAAAGCCATTGGTTTACCGCAGAATTTACTGCATTCTGGCTACAAGGAAAACCTACATATATTTTAACAATGGACGATGATAAAATCGACTCCAATAGTTTTATTGATATTATGAATGATACTCAAAGAGGTAGCTTAAACTCTGTTGATAACGTAAAAGGACTAATAGTTCAATTAGCTAAATCCATTTCAAAAGGCAGCACCATTGAAATACCATATGACGCAGCCGAAGTAATCTGTCGTGTTGCGGCACAAGAATATAATAAAGCCATTGAGTCTCATCGCGCCAAACTGTTTTCTGATATTAAATTGCGGAGCGACTATATCCAATTTCGATATACGGCTGATGATATAATGTTGTTGAATGATGAACAATTATTAGCTGTGATGGGCTTGGTATCAAACAACAATTATTTGCGACTTCTTCTGCAGAAGATTGTCGTAGACAGAAGATCAAATAATCTAATTACCATTGCTATCAATAGCCTTGGTGATGAAATCAATGGCGACAATACGGAATTGGGGAACTTCGTCATATTCTTAGCTGAAAAAGGTTTGTTTAATGAAGATTTCTTCTCAGCGGCCATTGGTCGAATTAGAAATGATACCACGATGATAAGAGTCCTTAAAGCTCTATACAAACGTAATCCCCAATTGAGTTTAGAATATTATTTATCAAAAAGAAATTCAAATGGGGAACGTTTTATTACGGGAGAGACTCAGATAAAGAGAATTGAAGCGTTCTATAAGCAACAAGGTGAAGTCCTCGTTTAGCTACGATAGAGTAGCATGCCGCGCACACTGTGCACAGCAAAATTATCCTTCATCAAAAAACGCATCCAACGCATCTTGGATGATCCCCAATATGGTAGTTTCATCTTCGTATTCTTCAAAATAATCCGCGATGATTTGATACGGGATTTGAAAATGCGTTTTCGGCTTCGGTTCTTTCGTCTTTTTCAGCAGCAACTCTTCCAACACCACTTCGCTGACTTCGGGCAGTTCTTTAATCTGCTCGGCCTGCTTTTGCGACAACTTTATATCCTCTGCCGTGATAAAATCATATACGGTGGATTGGTCATCCTCCGGCAAATAGGAGAGAGCCACACCGGCTCGAACCGACATCTCACCGGTATCCACCCGATCCAAAAGGGAAGGTAGTAGGTAAGCAAGCCGGATGTAATATTGGATATTGCGCTTGCTGTCCTCACTGGTTTCCGCGATTTTCGCGGTGGTGCGCACAGTGTGCGCACCTAATTTCTCATACGCCTCCATCTGCTGAAAGTAGGCATACGCCTTTTCAGAGGGCAGCAGCTCGTGCCGCTGATTCAGGTTCGTGTTTAGCATAATGAGCTGCGCCTTAATATCATCCACATCTTTTACAATCGCCGGGATTTTTTCATGTTTCAGCAGCTTACAGGCCGCAACGCGGTTATGTCCGGCCAGGATCTGATACATACCGGGTTGTGCTGGATGCTTGCGGACGATAATAGGGGAGAGCAGGCCGTTCATTTGGATATCATCGGCAAGCTCCCGCAGCCGATCCGCCGAATACGCTTTGAACGGCTGATTTTCGTAGGGCATAAGATAACGGAGATCAATCAGCTGGATATCTTTCTTATTAGAGGCAGAATCGCCGCCGCTCAACATATCCAAAAAAGCGGTGTCGGCTCCGGGTATACTGAATTGAATTTTTTCCATTATTCCGCGTCTCCATTCTTATGAAGGATCTCGCTGACCAGATCGCGGTACTGATCACCCAACCGGCTACGCTTGGTCTGGATCAGGCTCTTTTTATAGTAGGTGGACATGGTGGCTTCCACCGACCGGCGTATCTCCGTTTGAAAGAAATAATCCTTGTAATTCGCCCGAAGCGAATCTCGTACCGCGCCGGACATGTTGGTGTTTTCGGCCATTGTCAGAACGATTCCCTCCAACCGAAGGCGTTCGTTCAGGTTCGCTTTGATCTGTGAAAATACATTCATAAAATCCTGCAAGCCATCCAGCGCGAATTTTTGCGCTTGTACCGGAACAATCACGCTATCGGCGCAAGCAAGCGCGTTGATGAGCAGGATCCCGAGCGAGGGCAGAGTATCGATCAGGATGTAATCGTATTCCGGTAAATCCTCCCGTTTCAGTATCCGGTCAAGTACCATTTCGCGGCTCATCGCGGAGGTTAGGAAGTAATCCGCGCTGGCAAGGTTGATCGCTGAGGGGATGTAGTCCATTCCCTCTGGGCTTGTGCGTATGCACTCCGGAATGCTGAATGGCTGGTTGTTGACGGCGCAGTGCATCAGATCCCCGATGGTGGGCTTGTCATCCTTTTCAAACCCGATGTAGCTTGATAAATTTCCCTGGGGATCCAGGTCAATCAGTAAGACCCGATACCCTTCGGCGGCAAGTCCGGCTCCGACGTTTACCGTCGTAGTAGTCTTTCCGCACCCGCCCTTTTGATTTGCAAATACTAAGATTTTCCTTGTGTTCATGATTGATACTCCCTTTCAAATGATAAATTTGTGTATATAAAAAGTGCGCACACTGTGCGCACCTAGATATGGGCTATTCTGTTTTCGCTGTCAAAATGCTGTCATAGATCAAGGTTATTAACATAATCGTTTAATCGTTGTGCCGTTTTCTCTTTTTGCCTTTTAGAAATATGGGTGTAAATATCCTTGGTAGTGGAAATTTGTGCGTGACCCAATAATTCCTGCGCATCTTTATCTGCAATACCAGCTTCATAAAGCATAGTTGCGTACGCGTGGCGAAGCTGATGAGGTGTAATTCTAAGACCAGTTTCTTTTTGATATCGCTTCAAAAAAGATCTATATTGACTGAATGATAGCCACTGATTATTATGGTTAGCAAAAACAATACCACTATTTTGATCTGGTAAGACTTTTTTTAAGCAGTCTAACAAGTCAATATCTCGCTGAGCTTTTTTTGTTTTTGGAGATTTTATCACCGCCTTGTTACTATCATGATATAGTGATTTTGATACATGTATGACCCCCTTTTCTTTATCAATATCCTGATATTTTAGAGCTAGGGCTTCACCTCGACGTAGGCCAGTGAAAAGAATCATATAATAAAAAAGCCCAAAAGGTTTATCTACACTATTTATAACAATATTAATTTCCTTTTCAGTTGGTAACTCTCTTTCGGATTTAGGAAGGTTTTTAGGTACAGTAATTTCAGAAACAGGATTGTTTTTGATGTCTCCTCTAATAATTGCATGCCGAAAAATCAAATGTAGAACGAGCTTTTGATTTGCAACAGTTTTATATGATTTTCCTGTTTGAGCAAAATCCCAAATAAAATTGTTTATGTGCTGCGAAGTGACTTGTCCTATAGGAGTGTTCCCAAAATACTTAATCGCTCTGTTAAGTGATGCCGTATAACCTTTTGCAGTACTCAATGCTATTCTCTTGAAGTGTTCTTCTTCCCATTCATCAGCTACGGCTTCAAATACGCGGCCATATTGTGATTGGTCTTTATAATTTACCATTTTCTTGTTTATTTCCCTCTGCGAGGTGCCATAAAAATATTTTCTTTTTTTGACACCCTTCTCAATAATCGTGACCGTTTTTTGATATCGTCCATCCGAACGCTTTTTTAACATCTTCTTATCCCCCTTATTTTATGAGAATCAATTATACCAAAAACGTCATAAAAATGCTATAAAGTGATTGGATTTTCAGGGGAATGTTGTCAAAATGCTGTCTATTTATTTTTTAATGTACTAAATGTAAAAAACGTCATGGGTTCGAATCTCTTATGCTCCACCAC
>DBDL01000014.1 GCA_002293545.1 Lachnoclostridium sp. UBA933
CCTATCACCATGTTTGGGTGCTTGATGACAGGGAAACCAATCAGAATATCCTCCGTGAATATGAAAATGATGACAACGTGGAGTTTGTGGAGTATTTAAGCAAGGATTATCTTTTTTATTTGGCATGTGCGGGTATTCTTGTCAATAATGTAACCTTTCCGAGTTTTTTCGGGAAGAAAGAAAAACAGATTTATATCAATACGTGGCATGGAATTCCATTGAAGAAAATAGGCTATGACCAGGAGAACGGGAATCTGGAAGCCGCCAATACGATACGAAATTTTTTGTTTACCGACTATATCTTATCCCCTTGCCGCTATCAGACCAGCCTTTATAAAAAGGCATTTAAGCTGGAAGGGATTTTTGCCGGTCAAATCATTGAGGCGGGTCAGCCGAGGAATGATTTGACAATACACGGGAACCGGGAGAATATTCTTAAGAAAATGCGGGATTTCGGACTTAACATTGATCCGAAAAAGCAGGTGGTTTTATATGCGCCGACTTGGAAAGGGCAGGATTACGGAGCGCCGGTGCTGGATATCGAAGGGTATTTCCATTTTATTGAAACACTGGAAATGCAGTTATCCACAGAGCAGTATCAGATACTGGTGAAACCGCATCAAGTGGTTTATTCGCATATTAAAAATGACGAACGTCTGAAAGAAAGCAGCCGGTATGCCCAATTTATACCGGCGGTTATGGATACCAATGAAATTCTCAGTATTACCGATATTTTGATATCGGACTATTCCAGTATTTATTTTGATTTTCTTGTTACCGGACGTCCGGTTCTTTTCTATATCCCGGATATTGAAGAATATAACGAGTATCGCGGACTGTACTTGCCGATATCGGATTTACCGGGACCGGCGACGGAGAGGTTAAGTCAGATTTCCCAATGGATATTGATGATTAATCAAGTGAAAGCACAATATAAAGATAAATATACAGAGCAAAGGAATAAATTCATATCAAACGATAACGGAAGCGTTGGGAAAAGGATATGGAATGTCATACTGGACGGAGCAGACGACAGCGGCATTGTGCGCAGACTGGTTTCTGTGAAGAAGAAAATTCTTGTTTATATGGGGAGGACGAAAGTAAACGGAATTACGGAATCCTTTAACAGCCTTTTAAATGTGATGGATTATGATAAATTTGACATAAGTATCATTGTCCGGTCCTCAAAAGACCCCAACATCCTGGAGAAAATAAACGGGATGAACCCGAAATCGAGAGTGCTTGCGCGTATCGGTCAGTACAATGCGACTTTGGAAGAACTGACAAATCATAATATGGTTTTGGAGTATGGTCTGGATGATCCTGAGATTTCAGAATTTTACTCGGAAGCATTTTATAAAAAAGAATACCGCAGGAATTTTGGCGACGCAAAGTTTGATTATATCGTAAATTTTACCGGTTACAGTTCATTTTACAGCATCCTTTTTTTACAGGCGAAGGACGCGAAAAAATTTATCTGGCTTCATAACGATATGTACAAGGACAAAAACAGAACCGTAAACGGTGAAAAAATTAACGATACGGTTTTAAGTACGGTTTTTTCCGCCTATCCGCACTATGACAAGCTGGTTTCATGCAGTGAAAGCGTGATGCTTGTCAATCGTGATTCGATTGCCACAGAAGAAACCTATGATAAATTTACGTTTTGCCGGAACCTCGTCAATTTTTCCAGAGTATTCGAGGGATTAGAAAAAAATGACGAGATCATGGCGGACGGTCAAAAATACCTTATCAAAAAGCAAACAAGTTCTGTCAACGACCGTGTGGTGACAATTAATGCCGCACCCCTGCCCGAAAAAAATTGTATTAATTTTGTTACGATGGGCAGGATATCACCGGAAAAAAATCATGAAAATCTGATACGCGCATTTGCGAGATTCAGCAGGGAAACGGATTCGGATTCGCGGCTGTATATTTTAGGGGATGGTCCCTTGATGGGGCGGATGCGGCAAATCGTAAAAGAAGAATGCTGTGTCGGAAAAGTAAGGCTTTTGGGAAATGTAATCAATCCGTTTTTATTTATGAAGCATTGCAGTTGCTTTATTTTACCTTCGCATTATGAAGGGCAGCCGATGGTCTTATTGGAAGCAAGGGCAATGGGACTTCCGATTATCGTAGCGGATTTCTCTACGGTTACGGACAGTCTGATTCCGGGAGGACAGCTGCTGATCGGACAGGATGAAGAAAGTATTTATCAGGGACTGGTTTCCTTTGCAAAAGGAGAAGTGCCGCAGACAGAGTTTGACTGCAATCAATATAATCAAAATGCCTATGCGGAGTTTGAGCGTTTATTTACGGCGGAAGGGTAGTGTCCAATGATTTATGAAAACTACAAACGGAAGAAACACGGGAGGTAAGAAAATGAGAGATATAACCGATATAGGAGAAAGCTTTTCCGATTTCAGAAAACGTACAAAAGACGCATTGATAAAAAAAACAACCATAGAAAAAAGAAACTTCGGTTATGCTTCTTATCGGGAAGAACCGATCCGCAAATTTGACGTATTATTATGTTCCAATGAAGGATATTCCATGGAGGGTGACCCGAAAGCCGTATTTGACCGGCTCCTCCATGATAAGCAATATTCGGAATATCGTTTCATCTGGGCAATCCGGAATGAAAATCTGGAACTGCTGGAAAAGGAATACCGCAGAAACCGCCGTGTCAATTTTGTTTCGTTGGGCGGGGATAGTTATTTGCAGGCATTGGCAGTATCGGAGTATCTGATTTGCGATACCCGTTTTCCGGTTTGGTTTATCCGCCGGCCGGAACAAATGTATATTCAGACTAATAACCGGTTTGAAAATTTCATAAAGGGCTATGATCAGGAAGAAAATTATATCAGTTCGGTGAGAATGCAGGTTAAGGATTATCTTTGCAGCAATGCCGTCTTATCTCCGGGTGCTTATTTCACCGAAAAGATACTGCAGACAGATTATAAGTTAAACAATCTGTATGAGGGGAATGTGGTAGAAACCATACCGCCGCGTTTTGAAGCAATCCGGTGGTTACATCAAGCAGATGCAAAGAAACAGTGTGCCGGGTATGGATTTACTCTTTCCGGAAAGCAGTTGCTTTTGGTTTTCGGAAAAAAGGGGCTGGTTCAGGAGAAAATCAGGTTCTGCAAGGAGTTAGCCGAGCTTTTACCGGAAAACGGGTATCAAGTATGTGTCAAACCGATCCCGTCGGAAACGAAACCGATACGGAACGCCCTAAAAGAAACCGGGGTTCTTGTTTTGGCGCATCATGTCAATATGAACCTTATATTGACGGCGTCGGATTATGTGGTCGGGGATGGTGCCGGATACACATTTGATTTTTTGGCAACCGGACGGTTATTACTGTTTACCGATTTATACGGTATCCGAAAGGGCGAAGTATTGAGTGAAAGCAAGCTGCCCGGACCGACAGCGTCTTACCCGGAGGAACTGGTTCGCTTTCTGGAGAAAGAGGAGGAAATCACCGGGCAGTTCAAAGAAAACTATACGGACTGTGTCAAGAATTTTATCTCAGACGGCTCCCGCGCGTTTTTATGGGAAGACGGTGAATTTAAAAAAGATATCGGAAGAAAACTGATTGCCGAAAAAGAAAAAATCCTTTTTGCGGCGCCGAAGCTTTCCGAAACGGAAAAAGAAAATTGTTCGCGCTGGTCCGATGAGTTTTATCATATGCTGGACCGGATTGATTATGATAAATATGATGTTACGGTAGTCACGAACCAACCGGAGGTTTTTTGGGACGAGCTTGATATTGAAAAGCGTATCAATAAAAATGTGCGTCTGCTATACCGTTCCGGACTTATGGTTCAAACCGAAAAAATGCATATTGAGTTTAAATATCTGGCATACAATCTGTTTTTTGCAGACAATCTTCAGGAGGCGTTTGCGCTTGCGGACCCGAATGAGTGCAGGAACGACTGGGTACGTGTATGCGGCTATACGACGTTTGACACGTTAGTATACTATGGTCCGCCGAATGCTTATTTTTTGCTGCTGGCAAATCAACTCCGGACAAAACGAAAGATATATTATGACAGAAGAAACTATAAACAACTGTTTCCGCCGCAATTTTTAACGGAT
>DBDL01000118.1 GCA_002293545.1 Lachnoclostridium sp. UBA933
AAAAATAGCCAGGGGGGTGGAGATAGCCGGTCTGGAAATAGCTAAAGCAGGAGTTTACGTAGCCATTGGTGTAGCATACGGTGCCCTGGAAATTGCCAAAGCCGCATTGAAGTTAGGTGGAGCAATCGTAAGCACCGTACTTAAATCATTAGCCTATATAATTAATGCAGCTACCCAGATTTTGTGGATCAAGTCATTTGGACTGAACATTAAGGTTACCCCGAAAGAACTGAAAATTGGTGCAGAACTTATTCTGACCATCTTTGGTAATGACGTCACGTTGGAAGGAGAACTGAATCTGACCGGATTAGTAAACAATATAAATACGTTTGTATCCGATGGTGTTAAAGCGAAATCCAACAAACTGATTGAAGATATCAGGAACGGTGAAGTTACCCGTGGCATTGAAGCAGCCAAAAACAATGAAATAGATATGGCATTTATCAATGAATATTGTGATCTGAATAAAAACAAAGAAAGATATGAAGAACTCTTATTGTTGCGGGATGCGGCAGATGATTTGTTCATAGATTCAAACAATGCCTATTTCGATGCCTTCAACGAAGAACATCCGGACGAAAGAGAGACTGCTTGTCATTTGACGGAACTCCGCTGGGAAGAAGAAATTTTCCATGAGCAGCATAGCGATGCTTTTGATCGTGAGTTTGTGGAATCACTGGATAATGTGATTCAGGTTATTAAGCAGGAAAAGGCTATTAATCGCGCCGGTATCTCGGATGAGATGGAAAACAAGATGGATAATCTGCTCCATACAGTAGAATCAATAAACGCTGAAAAAGAAAACCGTACAAAAAGAGCTAAGGAAAGAGAATCTTTATTCTCCAGAGTAGAGAGAAACATGGATATGAAACGGAACACGGTGCGGGCAAAGGCTGCCGGTGCCGAGATAGATGCCGAAGAAGCGAATAAAATGTATGCGGATGACCTCTCCCGCCTTATAGAGCAGCATTTAAGCGACAAGAAAGGCGAAACTGCCGAAGAACTGAAACGTTCACTTGCTATCACTTTATATCAGTTTCGAAACCCTGATAATACATTTCGAAAACAAGATAATGATTATAGTAACGATGATGATAACGATGATTATTAACAAGATAAAAACTATAATATTTGTATATTTTGCAGTTTTTTCATTGGGTAATATTGCCCAGGCATCCGCATCTCCGTCTGATTTTGTTCTTCTAATCTATATGAACGGCTCTAATCTGGAGAGTGAGTCTAAGCTTGCCACTACTAATATACGGGATATGTTATGGGAGGGAATGTCAGAAGTCGCGGATGACAATCTTACGATACTGTTACTGATGGGAGGTACGCGAAGATGGCATTTGGATGAAAGTATGCCGGGACAAAGCTTTTCAAGTGATAGTATTACTTATGCTACGATCACTCATGACGGTTTCCGGAAAGTCCGTTCATTAAGTAACCGGAGTATTGGAAGTTCCTCTACTCTGGCAGAATTTATTGACTATGGCATGACGGGATTCCCTGCTGACAGGTACGGGCTTATCTTTTGGAATCACGGGGCAGGTTCGGTAACGGGCTTCGGGTATGATGAACTACATCCCGATGATACATCTTTATCTCTGGCCGAGATTCACCAGGGATTACAGACGATCCACTCTTACGATTCTGCTAAATTCACCTTTATCGGATTCGATGCCTGTTTGATGGCAACAATAGAAACCGCTTCAGCTGTTTCACCATACGCAGATTATTTAGTAGCTTCACAAGAATTGGAACCCGGTAAAGGATGGGATTATAAAAACATAACCGGGGCTTTACGCCGTAACCCGCAAATGCATGGCGAACAGATAAGCAGGCTTATAGTTGATTCGTTTGTCGATAGCTATGAAGAAAAAAAACACGAACAAGTAACCTTGTCTGTTACAAATTTGAGCAAGGTAGATGCTTTGACGGCGAGCATAGGAAAGTTTTCTGAAGAAGTATGTCGAAAGCTGATGCATGAAAGCGATACAACGGAGTCGCGATTCTATAAAAAGCTGTTTGGTTTCCGGTCGGAATCCAAATCTTTCGGTATGCCGGCATTTACCTATTACGGACCGGATATGGTTGATATATTGGACTTCTGCCAGAATGTAGGACCGGAAACGGATATTGAACTGATAAATGAAATCATTAAAAATATAGAGGAAACTGTCATTTATGCAAGAAAATCCGATAATTTGGCAAAAGAGCGGATATGCGGCCTGTCCGCTTATTTTCCCTGCTACAATCTGAACTTGGCAAAAGAATTGCCGGAATACCATCGTTGCGGTTTCAACCAGGAATATCTGGATCTTGTTGGTGTATTTGCACAGAAGCTACTGAAGGGAAACTACTCAAAGAAAATAACGGATATTGTGCAGAGCGATTCAACACTTCTTTCTACCGAAATGCTTCTGAATGTCCGCAAGATATATTCTGTTGTATTGGCTTACCAAGGAGGACAATGGGTAACATATGGGCTGGATGGTGATGGGATTTCACTGGATCAGGACGGGCGGATTGTAAGCAAAGACTATAATGGAGTAATAATGACAGAGTGGGACCGGAAATGTACCAGTATTGGAGAGAAGACGGTTTCTGTATATATGGCCTTGTCAGACAAGAATGCGCTGACCTATACCGTACCGGTTTATCTGAATAATGAACTGGCAGACTTGATTCTGAGATATGATAGAGATAATCCTTCAGGAATAATATATGGAGCCAGAAAGATAACAGGCAATAATATTCCGGATAAAGGCATGACGGAAATCAAGGCAAACGACTCTATTATTCTATTGCACGAACGGTTTGATGAAAACGGCTTGGGTGATTATATTTCCTCCAATAATACAATTATTGTAAAGAAGAAAAAGGACTTAAGAGTCAGGAAAACTGCCGTTCCGAAAGGTAAATACCGCTACGGCTATTGCCTTGTTGATTTATACGGGAGAAAGTATTATACCCGCTTCACCAATTACGAAGTAGAATAAAATTTAAACAGACTCTCAATTTTTAATCTATTGTTTTTTATCTGCACCCCACAACTGTGTCCGGCACGCATCAGATTTTATTGTTCTTTAAATTGTTCTTTTAATAAACCAACAATATAGTTTGCTTCTGCATCATCAACGCCAAGTCCAAATGAATATGTTTTTAGTCCATAGTCAAATTTTATTTTCCCTGTACCAAGTCCCCAAAATGCCAAATTATTTCTACTTCCCCAAATGTCATTGTTATTTACAACTTCCATTCTAAAATTTTTGATTCCGGAAACGTCTAACCGGTTTTTCTTCCCGATATTAAAAACTGTCTTTTCAAAAAGCACTTCGTTTCTTTTTGTTATAAATTTCTCTTGTCCGAAATACCCCCAAAGAAGTAAAAAAACAATTGTAAGTCCACCGGAGATCCAAACAATTAGCCAAACAATCAAAAACATCTTAGCTTCTCCGGAATCGCTTGTTACTGAAAATGATAATACTCCGGAAACCATTAGAAGTCCCACAAACCACCCGGAAATCCAACATGTTCCAAATAGTAGGATAAACCAATTTTTCTTGGATGGGATAATAATGTTAAGTCCGTCAAATGTTTTCTCAATTTTTGC
>DBDL01000136.1:0-297 GCA_002293545.1 Lachnoclostridium sp. UBA933
ATCATTTTACTGAAATACTTATTGCCCAGTAATTCAGTCGGGCTTGGCGCCAGCGTCCCCGCAAATATGATATGGAACAAATCAAAGTTTGTTTCATAAATAACGTCCTCCAGTGTACTCTGCCCGGATAAATAATGTGTCAGTCCCTGTACTTTTCCGACTCTGTGCCGACCGACCAATACCGATTTCCTCAAATCGGCATCAATTAAGATTACTTTTTTCCCTGCTTCTCCCAAGGTTCTTGCCAAATTAACCGTCAGCGTACTTTTCCCCTCATTGGGGGTACAGCTTGTCATC
>DBDL01000136.1:328-38858 GCA_002293545.1 Lachnoclostridium sp. UBA933
ATTATAATCCAATTCCAAATATTCCTGTAATTCAACCTTTTCCATTATTTCACCCCTTTCTTTTTCTCTGGTTCCACGGGATTCGACGGACTGCTTCCGCTTTTTCCTTTGCGTTTCTTTTTTCTTATTTTTCGTCTGTCTTTCAGGCTCTCATCCCTCTTTGCCGGAATACTGGCAAGGACATTGATGCCCAGATGTTTTTCAATATCCTCTGCTGAACGAATCGTATCATTCAAAAGATGGAGTACAATGATAATCCCCGCTGCCAAAAAAGCACCTATCACTGCGGCAACCATTGTATTTCTTTTTACCCGCGGTGATACTTTCCCCTTATTGACATGACCGGATTCCACAATTTGCGGCTTATCGGTTTTCATTTTAGAGGAAATACGTTTCCTTGAAACATTTGCCAATTCATCCACAATCGCTTTTGCCGTATTCGGTTCATCATATGTGACTGTAATATTCAGTATTCTGGTATCCTGCGGATTCACAACTGATATTTTGGGAATGAGTGATTCATATGTTTCGTCCAACTTCTGGTTCCGTATCACTTGCTGGATTACGGGACGGCTATAAATCAATTCCATATAATCCAGTGTTAATACCGAACCAAGCTGAATGTCCATTAACTGCGTAACAGATGTGGATTTTGTCAGTATATACAGTTTCGCCGTAGAATTATAAAGAGGCGTGACAAAATACTTAAAATATATCCCCGATCCGGCCCCAAAAACAATTGCTGTTAAAAGAATAATAATAATCCTTTTCTTTAGTACATAGTATAGCTCTACTAAATTAATTTCTACTTCCTCCGAATGGTTTTCCATTATGTTCTCCTTTTACTTACTAAATATTTTAAAAGCGTTTCTCCCTGCAATATCTAAAATAATATCGTCCGGTACTTTTTTCTTTCGTAAATGCTCCGCTGCTGTCTTCATTTTGGGCGGACGTCCGGAAACATTATGACAATCACTTCCTAAAAAGTGAATGTATCCCCTTTGAATTAATTTACGGCATCTTCTGGCTTGAACATCAAATGCCCCGCCAATTACGCTTTCCGTATTCATTTGTATCAGGCACCCCATCTCAATCAATTCCTCAAAACACTTATTTTTCTCAAACATTCTGTTATAGCGTTCCACATGGGCTGCAACCGGACGGTACCCGTATTCAATTAATTTTCTAAGCCCCCGGTATATATCCGTATATTCCTGATCCGGAAAAAATTCAATCAGCACATAATCACTTCCGGCTAAGGTGAAAGCTTCCTTTTTTTCCAATGCTTCTATAATCCCGTTCATATAACTGATTTCATGTCCGAGATATAATGTAATCCCGATACTTTCTGCCAGTTCCCTGCTCTCCCGGTATACGTTCTGTATACGTTCCGCACCGGGATGTTTCTTTCCGGGATAAAAGTGCGGTGTTGCCATCATATACCGTATTCCTTCATCATATGCAGTTTGCAGCATGCGTCTGGTTTGCTCTTCGTCTTTTGCACCGTCGTCCAAACCCGGAAGTATATGGGAGTGTAAATCAAAATAAGTTTCCATCCAATCCTCCGTATCGTGCTAAATGTTCTTTTCTTTGAGCCATATTGCGGTTCCCGTTAAAATAAAACCAATCAGCAATCCGGTATATGCGCCCATATTGGCATGACGAAAGCCGGCTTTTACGACCTCGTTGCACATGGAAGTATAGGCATCATCCGCTATATACTCCTGACTGATCGTCATTTGGTTACGCAGTAAAAAGTTAATAACCGGATTCATAATACTGCCGCAGAATACCGCATAGCAAATGTATCGCAAACTCTTATATTTGTGTTTATACATGCAAAATAACAGGATGCATATTCCAAAACACAATAACCCGCATACAATAAAGGCAACCGAACGGTATTGATTCAGCTCCTGATTGAATTTGGGGTATTCCTCCAATAAGGGCAGACGGATACTATGGTGATAATCTGTTATGATGATTGATACAATTTCATCTTCAATCCGTTCCCATTCTTCCGGACTGCAAGGTTTATTCTCGTTATAATATTTGTCCATACGTGATTTCACTTCATCACCGATACGAACAATAAAGCCGGGAATTTCTTCCTGACTCTGTTTATTGTAGAGAACATTTTTAGAATACTGGTTCATGTCCCGGTATACTTCGACCTCCGGCCACAAATCAAACCCAAAAGACTCCGGAAGCTTATAATCCTTTAATATGCTTCTTGTTTTTATTTCCAGACTCTTACCAAGGGATTTGTAATAACCGCTTTCTGAAATCGTATTCTGGAATAATGCCTTATCGCCTAAACCGATTGATACGCCGATAAACGATATGATAACGGCAATAAAAATTGCCAGAAAAAAAGCGAGGATGTAGCTTAGCAATGTCCGTTTTTTCATGAAAGTTACCTACCTGCCTTTGGCTGATTTTGATTGACAACAGAACAGGTCACAAAATACCTCTGGTCTGTTTTGAATCCCGATATATGAAACGGATAACAAGTATACAGAACAAGCTCCTGCTTTCCGGTTTTTGATATTTTATAATCGTCAAAATCCTTTGTTACCCTGATATCTTCCACTTTATAAATCATTGTCCTGTCAATTAACTTAATTTTTATTTTGTCATTTTTCTTTATCTTCTCTAATGGTTTAAAATACATGGTATTATGTGCGGAAATCAATGTGGTTCCTTCTTTTCCCGGCACACTGCCGCCAGCATAAACACATGCCCCGTACAGCAGGTTTTCTTCCGTATCCCCAAAATAAAGCGGTACCTTTAAGTCAACCGATTTGCAGGATAAGACGCCGTACCGTGTCTGAACGGATTTTCCGTTTGCATTTTCCGTATTGTCATCTGCGGAAAGCCCCTTTTCACGAAGCACGTCCTGCGGCTGACCTTTGACTACGGTTTGTATAAAGCTTTTTTGGACAATGGCGAAAATCGGAGAACTTGCAAAGAATAAAACAGCGCTTCCCAGTACCGTCATTATCAGTACCGAAAAAATGTTTTTGGCAATACTTCCGGATTTTTTATTCATAATCCCCCTCCTTTCGTTTGCCTGTTGGTACTGTATGCCTTTCTGTACTCCTTTTACATAATATGACTGACATAATAACACTGACAAAAAGGACGATTGATAATAGTATAAACAGAATCACCGTGTTTATTGTAAAATATGAAAAACCTGTTTCTTTAATAACCGCCGGCACCTCATAAACAGCATTTTCTGTTTTCGTGCTGTTTGTCTTTCCGGTATCGCCCTCCTGATTCCCTTTATCATCTTTCCCGTCCGCCGGATTTTTTTTATCCGCTTTGCCGTCTGAATTCCCGGATTTATCTCCCTGATTATCCGCATTACTTATTTGAGTTAAATATCCTTCTTCCACACCTGCTTTAATATTGCCGTACATATCAGAAATCAGTCCGGAAGCTTGTTCCGCGGTCAAATCGACATCATCTCCGCTCAATCTGGATATCAGGGACTGAATATGCTCCTGTCTTGCAACATAAACTTTCCCCTCATATTGGAACGTACCCCTTGCAGCAGAAATAACACTGCTTTCATTTCCGTTGATTCCGCCCGCATAGACGGAATCCGCAGGGTAAATCGCAGTGCTTATTATCATAAATATGAATATAACAAATAACAGATATTTACTTTTCCCGTTGTGTTTCATATATTAATCGCATCCTCGCCAGATTCTCTTTTATATTATTATTCTTATTTATACTACACTTTATTAATCAAATTGTCAAACAAAATTTACTAACACGATAACGTTTTACCGGCAGATTCTTGTCACCTGATTGCTTTAGAGATCGGCAATACGTTTTACAAGAATATCATGAATCGTTTATCACATGGTAACATTTATACATCAAGAACGTTCAGCTCTGCATTATTTATGGCTTGTCATGGATAAGACTCTTCCGGTAACGTTATTTTTAATCAAAAAGCCAATGACAATGATTAAGGTTAGAAGAATACCCCATTCTATTACCACAAATTTTTCTCCCGCTATTTTTTCCCACACAAAGGAAGCATAAGTAATAACCGGAAGATGTGTCAGGAAAATTTCCATACTGATATTTCCCAAACCAACAAATATTTTGTTTTCCAATACTTTATTCAATAAAACATTCTCCTTGTTGACAATAAGCAATACGATGAATGTTTCAAAAAAATGATATACGGTATAAGATAAGTAATGATATAAAAAGAGTACCGCAAATAAATAGATACAAACTACGGCTGCCGTCATTACAGACCGGCCTTTTTTTTGACTTTCCTGATTATTCTTCATGTAAACAGACGCAATAAATATACCAATGGAATAATCCAAAACCCTGTATGCCGGACAGATGTAAGTAATATAGGTTGCCATCTCCGTATCCAAATAAAAAAAACATACGATTTCAATGATTCCTTTTAGTACCAGAAAGATACCTATTAAAATACGCCCGTCAACCGTTCTTATCAATGCTAAAATTGGGGCAGTCATAAAATAACAAAACATAATGACAGGAATAAACCAGGCAACCCCATTCAGACACCAATAAAAATCTTCATTAGGAATCCAACTCTGTATAACAAAAAAATAGGATACTGTCTTTTTCGATAATTCAATGAATTCAGAAAAAGAATGTATCTTTATCATTTCAATCGTCAGCATCAATAATCCCGATAAAATATACAAGGGATACATTTTTTTTATTTTATTTACAGAGTATAAAAAGGTATCCCTCAGAGTGTTCATTTTGTTTGAATTTATATACTTAATCCCAATCAAAAACCCGGATATCAATAAAAATATCTCTACTCCCCTATCACCGGTTTTCGGTAAATTCCCAGGGAAAATGTCGTTTAAATGCCATAAAACAATCAATAATATAGCCAATCCCCTTAATCCTTGTACTACATTTATTTTATCTTTCAATACGTTTCTTCCTCCAAGTATGATATATTTTTACAGTATCTCGTGTACGGTTATACAATAAAATAACAATAACGGAAACACAAATAACGATAACGGGATTCATCCAGAGGATAAATTGGTTTTTACCAAAATGAAGTTCTGTTATTTGAACCGCCAGCCAAATTGCAGGATGTATTAAATATAAACCCATACTGTATCTTCCCAAACGTGCAATAAATGAATCTTTCATCGTTATATTTTTTATAATATCAAACAATCCAAATAAAGTAATCATTGTCCCGAAATATAATTCCTGTCTTCCAAATACAATATACTCCATACAGATTATTATAATACCTGCAAGGATTTCTACAACAACCTTACCATGAAATTTGACAGTAAATTTCACGTTTTTTAATAGATATCCCATTCCAAAAAAAGGCAATCCTGTAAAAATCCAATTTCTTGTAATCCAAGACGGTACCGACAAATTCAAAATACTGTACTGCATTATCATGATGAATACCTGAGCCATGAATAATATAATAATCAGCCTTTTATCTAACACATAAAATCTTATTTTGTCACCGATATATACAGCGAAATAAACAAATGCCAAAGCATGCAAAAACCATAAATATTCATTGCCGAAAGCTTCCCCAAAGAGTATACATTTTACAAACCCCAGTCCATTGAATGAAAGCTTTGAATATTCAGCCAGTTCTTCAAAAGAAGAATGCTTCATATATTCATAAATCAATGACCACATAATATTAAGAACAATGTAGATACGCAGATAACTGACTGCCTTTTTTATGTTATCCACCTTTTCGCTGTAAAAATATCCGGATAATGCAAAATACATTGGTACGGCAACTCTGGCGTATGCAGTAAACATTCCCCCGATTTTACCGGGGAAAGGAACATGTATCAAGACAACCAGAAAAAAACATAATACCTTTATCAAATCAATGGACATCGTTCTTGTTTGTTCTGTTTTTTTTAAATCAATCATTTTTTATCTTTTGTATCTTACCTTTCTTAGAATTTTTCTGTAAATTGCTATATAAGCTGCCTGTAAATATTTCTTAAAAAAAACATAATTGATACCCAGTATAAAAATGGATGAAACGGCAAAGACAATAACCGCATTTATAATGAACTCTATATATGTTGTAATATTAAGATATATTACCATCTTAAAAAATACAATCAGTAAAACCATGCTTAAAATATTGACAATATAGCTTTTCATAATAAAAAGCAAAGACATCTTATAAATATTTTTTCTCATATAAATAATATTTGCCACCGTATTAAAGACAAAAGCCAGAATCGTTCCGAATGCCACCCCAACAATCCCCCAATAATTAACAAGAACAACAGAAATCACAATGTTTATCAATGCTTCGCAAATAGATATCCATTGCGTCTGTTTCATGTGCCCGGCAGCCATTATCATATTATTATAAGTCAAACTCATACAATAAATCAGTTCACTGACAGAATATAAAATTGCAAAAACGGGCTGATAATAAGTGGCGTCATTAACATTTAATGTATATATATTTACAAATTGAGTGATCAGTATCATACATGTTGTAAAGAAAATGCCGGACAGCATTTTTGACATAAGATCATATTGAGGCAGATCCCTTTCAATTTCCGATTGATCATTCCGAGCTAACATATGACCAAATGTGGCTTCTGTATTTCCTAAAATGGAGGATACCAAAGAAGATACGCTTCCTACCACATACTTGTGCACTGCATACACGGAAACCCAGTACATATTCATAAATGCGGTGATTACTACCGTATCGGTACTGGTATGTATATAAAAAGAAATACTTTTTGAAAGTGCGGCGTTGCTTTGATTCAAAACGGTTTTATCCGCTTTCGCATTTTTATCAATGAAATATTTTTTATCCACGATATATTTTAATACCAACGGTCTGACTAACAAAATAACCGCACTGAATAATTTTACATATATAATCGGGCAATGAAAGTTGATCAGTATCACACTGCATATTGCGCTTCCAAAAGTACAGGCGGTCAGCAAAAGTGTATTGATATACGCCTTTTGATTGGCAAACAGCAACAATTGATTTGCCGCGCCGAACAAGTATTCAAAGACAGAACCCATCCCGATAATGATTACCAGAAAGAGCGTATCAATATATGATATCGGAGAATGAAACAGTATGGGATATAAAATTCCCAAAACACCAATATATACAAACAACACTGCCGCAAATTTTTTAAAAAACAACGAACTGGTTTTAAAAACAATACTGGTTCTTTCTGTGTCTTGTTTTGCAACGGGTTTATAAAATGCTATCCGGGCGGCACTATAGACTCCGCCCTGAAAAATTGCCGTAATACTGATAAATTGTGAAATGGATGATATCATTCCATTGGCAGCTGATCCGTACGTTGTAATAATCAACTTAGGAACAACCAAACCGCATAATAATATAATTATTTGCTGAATCAGAGAAGCTATGCCATTATATGCCAAATACCTATTTTTGTTATTCATCTACCAGTAGCATCCTCCTTCAACCTTCTCTGCATTTTGGGGTTTTTCGTTATCACTGGGTCTAATCCAATTATCATTAATAAAACCTGCATATTCCGGTTGATCTTCTACCCATCTTTTCCCGTAAATACCAAACAGCATTTGCGTCCACCCCGCTAAATGTATCGCTATTTTTCCTTTTCTTTTAATATGGGCGGCTAAATTCATACCATAAGCACCGCATCCAATCAAGGCAATGTCATAATCAAGCCTGTCGATTTCCCTTTTCATATGCTCCAGCGCATCAAACCATGTTTCAAAACCAGTCTTATTGTCTGCGATACTTTGTACTGCTTTCACAAGCAGCAGGTTTTCAAATTCAGGCAATACCTCCGGATTGTCAAATAAATATTCTCTCTTTTCATACTGCTTTTTAATAGATTCTGTAAATGGGTGCACAACCAAAACCTTTTTCCCTTTTAATAAACTTGTCCACGGATTATCCCAGCAAAACGGCGCACAATAACCATCTAAATTAATTGTTCCGATTCCCTGCAGTTCTTTTGAAAGATACTCTTCCTGATCAATATAACTGCCTAATATATCAATATATTTTATATCTTCCAAAACCAATTCGGCATACTGCTTCATGAAATCAACTGAATCCGGGAAAAAACCTGCGTTTAATCTTAACGAACGTAAACACTCTTCTGGAAAGATACATCCCTTTTGATGAATATAATCTATATAATCTTGAAAATCCAAGCCCTCCCTGCACCTTTTACAGCAGCAGACGGCATTTAATTCTATGGTACCAAATTTGCAGACCATCAACCCGTTTTTCGATGATAAAATGGATTCCCGAACAAAATCATTTGCTTCCTGGTTAAAATATTTTACTCTTGATTCATCAAACCATTCATATTTATGGATACGAATGGTTTGATGAATCCGTCTGAAACATTTCAATATAAAGTGTTCAAATCTCATTTTTAGCCTCTCTTAAACAATAATATCTTACGTATTCAAATATACAAATTACCAGAGGTAAGGAAAAAATCCTGTAGTTATCAGTAATAATTGTAGATACTGATGTTATGATAATAAATATAAAGACACCGTACAAATAAGAATATTTGTGCTGCAATGATTGCGTTTTAATAATCCGAAGCGTTTTCCACATCCGAAACAGAATAAACAGGTATAAAAATAATCCGGTTAATCCCATCTGAGCCAATAATCCAAACACTCCAACATCCGATAAATAAAACATTCTGTTGCTTCCCATCAGGATAGGCAGATAGGAATCCGATGCATCACTGATAAAACCCATTCCGAATAACGGATTTGACAAGAAACTCTCCCAATAATATGAAACAGATTGAATTTTATGCTGGGCAGACAATACACTTTCCAAAGAAGAATTACCTTGAAATGTGCTGATAAATGTTGTAAACAAATCAGAACCAATCAGAACACCAACAGCCGTTACGGCCATTATCATTTTTTTGATAAATGTATTTATCCTATTATTTGAATATAAAAAAATGAACACAAACGCAGCTAGGACTGAAACTGTATAAATTCTTGTCATTGTTATAAAGAATACATTATATAATCCAAGCACAAGAAATATTATGCTGAAAAATCTATCATTTAATCCCTTGAACCGATTATTGAAAAATTTATCAAATTCATATATGATTATGATATTAGCTAAAAAGCTCATGATGATCCTGACACTGCCTGATCTGCTCCCTACTATATTACTTGCAAAATAACTCTGCATAATAACGGAATCATATGTGTTATACATATAAGTTTGAATAATTATAATTATGAAATATATGAAAAATATTTTCCCCAATAAGCCAAACATTTTTTGATATCCATCTTCAATAATAAATAACCGTCCTATGGGGATCACCATCAATATACATAAAAAATGTTCACATGTCCTAAATAATTGAAAAACAGATTGTTCACGATATGTATAAAAAGAAAACAATGCGCAGAGAAGAACACATCCCAATACCACATAAATATATTGCCTGAGAGTTTTTTCGATTTTTTCTTTATAATGATAGAATTGACTGCCCTTATGGGAAACAAAAATAACAATAATCGTCATCGCAATGATCAGTGATTTACGTCCGACTGAATTAATACTATACCATATTGTCGGCATTAAAATAACCCCAAAGAAATCCAGCTCAAGAAGCACTGTTATAAAAAACCATATTTTCAAAAAGATAGAGTTTTTATTGATGATTACCCTCATTTTATTCTTCCTCCGTTAATTAAGATTCCGTACCGTTTTCCCTGTTTTTTTATGAATACCGTCGATAAGCGCACAAAGCGCAATTCCATAAGATTTATTTTTTCTAAACCGGGATATAAACCAATATTTAAAACTTTCATATATTACAAAAAGAAACGCATGTATCCCCAAGTTATTTTTTCTTACACAGTACATTCTGTTTCTTATGACATAATACGCTATAAACTTTGAAGGCGAACCCGTAACCGATGCACTGACCCTATGCCACATGATTGCTTTTGGTATATATTTTATGTCAATATTATGATTGGCAAGTCGTATGGAATAATCATTGTCCTCACAATACATAAAATAATTTTCATCGAGTAAGCCGACTTTTTTTACAATTTCAGCTTTCATCATAAAACAGCATCCATTGCAAAAACTCACTTTTTTTTCCGTATCATATTGACCCGTATCTTCCTGATCCAGTCCATACTGCCGTGAATCTGTCAAAAATTTTCTCAGTTCCCCGCCTGCACACCATATTTTATTGGAATTGACCGGGTAGTAATATATTTTAGGTACAACAACGGTACGGCAATCAGAATGTTCAAGTAAAATCTTAATCATATCGCCATGAATCACCGTATCATTGTTTAATAACATTATGTGAGTGGCATTGTGACTCAACGCATATTTTATCCCTATATTATTTCCTGCCGAAAACCCTAGATTTTCTGTTGATTCCAGTAATTCGATATCCGGTATTTTTCTCAGTCGTTCCATTGAATTATCATTGGATGCGTTATCTACAACAATGATTTTTTCTATTTTGACACTGGAACTTCTAATACTTTCTATACAGTCAATCGTTAATTTTGATTGATTAAAATTTACAAGTATGACATATATTTTATTCATTTAGTTCTTCACTCCCAATTCATGAATACGTTTCCTCCAGTATTCAAAAGAACGATTCTGCGAAAATATATTTGATACCAATGTTCTGGCATTTTCACCGATTTTTTTCTCATCAAGCCTATGATCTAATATTTTCCTGACCACGTTTATATATTCCTCCGGTGTATTACAGAAAATATAGGATTCATTGTCTTTTGCAGGTATTCCCTCAATGCCGATATGATTCGTTAAAACAACCACTCCGGCAGACATTGCCTCAAGAACCTTTACCTTAATTCCGCCGCCGATTACTAAAGGCGCCGCCATACAAAGACAATTTGAAAAATAACCTCGTAACTCTTCTGCGGCAACAAATCCGGTTATTATAATATTTGCGGCTTTTCGTTTTAAAAGGCTTTTATTGGGCCGGTTTCCAATAACAATAAACCGGATGTTCCATTTTGTTAATTCGGGCATCACATGATCAATAAACCATATGGCACTCTTGTAATTTTCCGCCCGGTCCATTGCGCCGTAAAAAATAATATCTTTTGTATTATGTTTTGAACTTACTTCTGAAAAAGTTTCATAGTAAGGGGTTATGGTAAATACTTTTTCTTGGGGAACCCCATTCCCCACAAGTAAATTACTATCCTTTTCACTTTGAGTATATACTAAATCACAGGCAGAAATCTCATAAAGCTCCTTTGCTTTCATCGCCTCGTAAAGCATTTTATTTACTTTCTTTCCCAACACCCCTTTGGCGTGTTCCCATTTTCTTTGGTAACTTAAAAAAGTGACATCATGCTCTGAAACAGCAATCGGGATATTGGGGAAAATCGCTTTAATCTCATGGGCAATCATAAGGATTTGTGTCCATTCCAAAATGATAACATCTGGAATATAGCCCTCTTTTTTTATGTAGATCAATTTATTTATCATCATCTTTCTCATGATACTTCCAAATAAAACATAACATTGCTTTGGCTGAAACGGTATTTAAATAAGGTCAGGAATCCTCCTCTTTATTTTATCAATCTTATTATCGGAAATATACAATACCGAATCATCAATCCCATAGTTCTCTAAATCAATTTTTTTTCTATTATTTTCACTGCAAAAGCTTACAACACGAATACCGTCCCCATCGGCATCTGCCAGTTTTTTTAAATAATAGTTAAATGTTTTTCCGCCGGCATGACCAATATCATCGTATGGCGTAAATCTCGAAATAAATAATATATTCATTATGCTTTCCTCAATAATACATAAACTCTCATAAACAAAGATTTTGAAAATCCAACTCCTGAATAATAATTGCAAAACAGTAAGCGAAACCAGTTCCTTGTACTTCCCCTGTAGTTCGCCAATGTTTTAATAAACTCATTTCTGTTATCAGGAAAACATGACAAAAGACATTTCGATATATTCTCTCGTTTGTGTGATTGATCTCCAAGAATTTTTTTTAATCTTTTTGTCATTGATTGATTTCCCCCATACACATTTTCACCTTGCTGCCTGTAATACATATGCGGATATCTGTCATTTATTATGACCCCTTCTAATAAAAGGCATACGGACATCACCCACCAATCGTGCGGAATCCCATATATTCTTTTTGCTTTTATTATCCTGTCAAACAAATATTTATTAAATATCTGTGTACACCCCAGTACCCTGCACTTACAAATCGTATCAATCAATGTATATTTTTCATTAACGGCAAATTCGCCCAGTACATTAATGTTATTATCAACCATCGTTACACTGCAGCAATAAAGTGCAGGTACATCCGTGACGGTTTGAAGGGAATCAACTGCTGTTTGTACTTTATCCTCAAACCAAATATCATCCTGATCAGCAAATGCATAATATTCAGCTTCATCCGCATTGTAAAGCAATTCAAGAAAGCTGTCAGCCCAACCGACATTCTCTCCTTTCAATAATTGAATCCTATGAGGATAGTCTGCCGCATACTTTTGTAAAATATCAAACGTGCCATCGGTTGATCCGTCGTCACGTATACGGATGCTTAATTCGGTACCAATATCAAGCTTTTGATTCAATATACTCTCTATTTGTTTTGTAATATACTTATGCCCGTTATATGTTGACATCAGGATCAATACTTTCATTTCGTGCTCCTCAAGGTTTCTTGAATCGTTTACAGTATCCTCCTCCAATAATCCAACATATCCGCAACTGTCTGCGTCATCGGAATCTTTTGTTCCCAACCGGTGTCTTTTTTTAATTTCGTTACATCCCCGACAATAATTCTTTCATCTGTCGGCCGAAGCAGGGTGTCATCAATCCTTATGTCCAATTTATGTCCGATTTGATCTTCAATCATGGCTACAATATCCCTCATCTGATAGATATGCTCCGACGAAATATTATACGCCTCACCGGACTTTCCTTTCTCCGCTAAAAGTATCAGCGCAGACACTAAGTCCCTCTGATCCATAATAGCCCGTTTTGTTTCTAAATTACCTGTACGCAGCTCATAAACTCCTGACTTTTCAGCTAAAACCGCCCGTTTTGTAAAATCAGAAGTAACATCATTTACTTTTCGTGTGCCGGTAGAATTGAAAATACGGGCTCTGATACAGCGGATATGATCATTCATAAAATATTGAAATGAAATCAAATCCTGTCCGACTTTACTTATACCGTAAGGATGAAGCGGCTGCAGCTCCGCAGTTTCCTTAACATAAATGTTATCTCCGTCAATCTGATTCAGTGTTTCCCCGTATTCCGCACTGGAACATGCCACAACAACCACCGGATCATAATTGTGATTCACCATTTTACGAACTTTTTTTATGGCTTCATATACGGCAATGGTTCCATTGATATTTGTTTCTATCGTTTCATATGGTTTTTCCCAGGATACTGTCGGATAACTTTGAGCGGCTAAATGATAAATTTGTTCCGGCAGATATTCAAAAATAATTTTTTCAATGTTTTGCGGATACCGTACGTCGCATTCCATCATATTGATTTCTTCAGAAATTTCAGTAATGTCAGTGGTCGGATTATAATATGTGCCAGCCACTTCATGACCCTGTGCGTATAAAAGCTCAACCATATGGGAACCAACCATTCCCCCTGCACCTGTAACTAATATTTTCATTATTTATTTCTCCCCGAAAAATCTATCCTCAAGCATCAGACACAAACAATGATAAATTGGTAAGTGATATTCTTGAATCCTATACGTTTCCGTTTCCGGTACGTTAATAGAAACATCCGCAGCCATTGACAGTTCTCCTTTTGTTTGTCCCGTAAGTCCGATTATTTTTATCCCGACAGCACGTGCAACCACCGTGGCGCTCATGATGTTTTTACTGTTACCCGATGTGGATATTCCCAAAAAGACATCACCGGGTCTTCCAAGNNCAAACAATTGCTGTGCAAACACCCCAAGGGCATCCACATCATTTATATATGCTGTTGT
This sequence comes from Lachnoclostridium sp. UBA933, assembly GCA_002293545.1. Classification (GTDB taxonomy): domain Bacteria; phylum Bacillota; class Clostridia; order Lachnospirales; family Lachnospiraceae; genus UBA933. The sequence continues at coordinate 14,404 of DBDL01000136.1, forward strand.
CAAAGCTTCATGTGCAACCAGCGGAATTGCCATCAATGAACAATCCAGATTCCTTGCAAGGGATTCTCCCCGAACAGGATCCACTGCTTTGAGCTTAGCGGCAAATTCTTCACTTACCGGACGAGGTCTTTGAAATCTTTTCATCAATTCTCCGGCTATATGTTCAGAATCCGCTGCGGAACCGCCATTCCCTGNNATCCCTGCCACAAGAAGTTTCCCGCCTTTTTCATAACAAGCTTCCATCATCAAATAGGCCTCGGCTATATCCTTCTCAATCGTACTCAATGCCGGATATCTCTCTGTCAATAAATTGATATGATTTTGTAATCTTTGTTCCAACACTTTCATAGCTCTCCGCTTCCTCCCAAAACTCGGTGTGCCTTTCCGGTTCCGTCAGTCAATTTCATCATTCACAAAAGCAATCAATGAATCAAATGTTTTATTCTGACCAAACTCGGCATCACCAATCAAAACTGTCTTACAGCCTGCGGCAAGACCTGCACTAATATCGTTTTCACTATCACCGACCATCCACGACTGCCTTAAATCAATATGAAAGGATTCGGCTGCCTTTAATAACATTCCCGGTTTCGGTTTACGGCATTCACAGTCAATTTTCAACTCGGATATTTCCCCTGCATAACCGCTGTGAGGATGATGCGGACAATAATAGACCGCATCCAGGTATGCACCCTCTTTTCCTAATAATGTTTCCATTTTATTATGAATTTCCTGAAGTCCTGTAACCGTTACTTCTCCACGGGCAATTACCGGCTGATTGGTTATGACAATCGCCAGATAACCTGATGTATTTATCTTCCTGATCGCTTCGGACACCCCGCCGATCAGTTTAAATCCCTCAGTATCCCGTAAAAAGCCGGCATATTGATTGATTGTTCCATCTCTGTCCAAAAAAACTGCTTTCTGTTTGTTTTTGAAATTTTTCTGTTTCACTTTTCCGGTAATAACATCATGGCAGACCGAATAATAACGTTCCGGTGTTCCCATGTCTTTTACGTATTCCGGACTGTCATAGCAGAACATTTTTCCTGTGCCGGAAAGAGGCTTTAATATTTGTCTGTCCAGATCAATTTTGGGCGTATCAATTCGTTCCTCCAAGACTTCCGGTGACATAATATGCAGTCCTGCGTTTACCCGGTTTTTATAAAACTCCGGTCTTTCCTCCTCTTTTGATAACCACTGCCGTACTGCTCCGTTTTCATCCGCAATAATCAAACCGCTGTCATACGGATGACTGTTGGGATGAGTAAATAATGTGACCAATCCGCCGTGCTTCTTGTGAAATTCTATAAAACGGTTAAAATCCACATCAAACATGGCATCTGCGTTCAGCAATAAAAAGTCTTCTGTCAGTTTATCTTTTATATGAAATAATGCACCGGCATTTCCCAATGGTTCCCGCTCAAAATAATACTCTATTCTGACACCAAACTCTTTACCGGTAACCGGAGAGATTTTGCTCCCGTCCCCAAAATAATCTGCAATCACATTCCCCAAATAGCCAACCGTAAGAATGATATCTGTAATCTTTTGATTGCGAAGGCATTCCATCTCATATTCCAACACCGGTTTCCCGTCAATTTTTATCATTGGTTTCGGTATATTACCGGAAACCGAAGAAATTCTGGTCCCCTTACCGCCGGCCATAATAACTGCTTTCATCCGATGCTCCTTACTCTTTCAGTTCATAGGTTTCAGGTGTATAATGAATTACGCGGGTTCCTTCATTTTCAAACTCAAACGGAATATACATCAATTCACTCATTGCTTTTTTTACCGATTCATGCTTGTCCGGCTGTACATAAAACACAAGAAAACCGCCGCCGCCGGCACCCAGTAATTTACCTCCGAGCGCACCGCCCGATATCCCTTTTTCATACAAGCAGTCAATACTGTCCGTCGATATCGCCGCGCCGATCTGCCTTTTTAATCTCCACGTATAATCAAGCAATCGTCCAAAATCGTCCAAATCCGACTCTTTATCTGTTAAGACTTTTTCTGCATCCTCCACAAGCGAATACATTTCATGCAGCTGTGCCGCATGGTCAACATGACCGGCGGCATTTGCTTTTTGAACATCGGAGGAAAATCTTGTAAAACCGGTAAAGAACATTAGAAGATTTTCATTCAGTTGTTTTTTTCTTTCGGAAGAAAGAATGACCGGCAATACTTCATAACCGTCCGCATTAAAATTAATCCGGTTGAATCCGCCGAAAGAAGCGGCAATTTGATCTTGCCATCCGCCGGTTTCCTGACATAACTCTCTTTCTAAACAAATTGCCTCGTCGGCTAATTTTTTCTTGCCGGCATATTTCCCTTTTAAGGCATAAAATGCATTCAGCATCCCTACTGCAAACGAACTGCTTGTACCAAGACCGGACCGGGCCGGAAGATCCGCTTCGTAAGTTAATCGAATCTCACGCATATCCAACATTTTCATCGCATTACGTATTGCCGGATGCTGTATATCATCTACCGAAGATACTTTCTCTATTTTAGAATATGTCAGCTCGGTTGAATAGTCAAAAAACCGGGGTAAATGCCGAACATTTACATAACAATACTTATCAAACGTTGTAGACAGCACAGCACCCCCATTTTTACGAAAGTAGCTTTCCATATCTGTGCCGCCTCCGAAAAATGACATTCTAAAAGGTGTTTTTGTTATAATCATCGTTCTCTCTTTCCTGCGTTTTCCCCTCGTTATATTTTTTCATATTCTTCATGGAATTCCCTATACTTCCCGGAAATAAATTTTTTCATTTTAGACTTGAATACCGACTCGTCAAATTTCAAACTATGTTCTCTGATTTTTTCTTTACTAAATTCCGTTTCCTCAAATCTCTTCATTGCCGAAACCAGGGATTCAACCGTTTGTTCCTTAAAAAACACTCCTGTTTCACCCTCAACAACTGTTTCAAGTGCGCCTCCGTACCCATAAGCAATAACCGGCCGTCCGGAGGACATCGCCTCAAGAGGTGCCATACCGTAATCTTCCTCACCCGGAAATAGAAAAGCTTTGCACTTTGCATAATACATCCGCAGTTCTTCGTCTGACACATATCCAAGCATTTTGACCGTCGGTCCCGCCATTTTTCTTAATTTCTTTTCTTCGGGACCCTTACCGATTACAATTAAAGGACGCCCAAGCTGATTACATGCTTTTATTACCAAATCTGCTCTCTTATATTCTTGTAATCTCGAAACAAACAAATAATAATCACAAGTTTCATCCACCGGCTGGAATAAATCGCATATGACCGGGGAATGAATCACTTCCGCTTTTCTCCGGTAATGCTTATATATTCTTTTTGCAACATTGTGTGAGTTGGTCGCAAAGTAATCTACCCTGGCTGACGACGAGTAATCCCATACCCGTATAAAAGTTAAGAAGTATTTTAAAAATTTATTGACTATTCTGCTTTTACCTGCCATTTTACCTGCATATTCATGAGCAAATTCCCATGCGTACCGCATGGGGGAATGACAATAACAAACATGCAGTGTGGATGGTTTTGTAATGACACCTTTTGCTACACATGCACTCCAGCTAATCACAATATCATAATCATTCAAATTAAATGATTCAATTGCTGTCGGCATAAACGGGAATAATTTTCTATGATTTTTTACGGCTTTCTTTTTCTGTAGAAATGACGTTACTATTTTGGCACTTTTTAACGGCTCCGACAAGGCATCACGATTGCAGACGGTTGCATAAATTGTAGCATCCGGAAAAACTTGCAGCATATTGATTAAAGAACGCTCGGCTCCGCCCATCATTACCAGCCAATCTGTTACAATTGCCACTCTCAGCTTACTAATATCATCAACCATGTACATTCTCCTCATAAAATAAATCTCTCCATACTACTATAATATCCATCATCAGTCTAAAGTAATCTTAAAAGAAAGTCAAGCAGTTTCAAAATAATTTCGCTTTTGCCTGTTCGCCATATTTTCAGTCCCGCCCAAATAAATCCCTCGTATAAACTTTCTCCCTCACATCGTCCAGCCTCTCATCATACCGGTTTGCGATAATGACATCACATTTTTCTTTAAATACCTCTAAATCATTCATAATTTCACTTCCAAAAAAGTCCGCCTCCCCTTTCATCGCAGGCTCATATACAATTACAGCCGCCCCTTTTTCCTTAATACGCTTTATAATCCCCTGAACCGAGCTTTGACGGAAATTATCGGAGTTTGTTTTCATCGTCAGCCGGTACACCCCGATCACAATCCCTTTTTTCCTGTCACGGTTCCGTGGGCTGCTGCCCTCATAGTACCCTGCCATTTTAAGAACCCTGTCCGCAATAAAATTCTTCCGCGTCCGGTTGCTTTCCACGATTGCATGAATCAGATTTTCCGGCACGTCTTCATAATTCGCCAAAAGCTGTTTCGTATCTTTCGGCAGACAATACCCTCCATAGCCAAAGGACGGGTTATTATAGAACTCTCCTATTCTTGGGTCCAGACACACACCTTTTATAATTTGCCCCGTATCCAGACCTTTCATTTCCGCATAGGTGTCCAACTCGTTAAAAAAAGATACCCGAAGTGCCAAATATGTGTTGGCAAACAACTTCACTGCCTCTGCCTCAGAAAACCCCATATAAAGTATGTCAATATTTTCTTTGCCTGCCGCCTCGCAAAGCATTCCTGTAAATATTTTTGCGGCATTCATGAGCTGTTCGTCCTCCGGGTCTGTTCCGATAATGATTCTGCTTGGCTGGAGATTATCATACAGCGCTTTGCTTTCCCTCAAAAATTCCGGACTGAAAAGAATCTTGTCATGATTCAGTCTTTTGCGTATGCTCTCCGTATATCCGACAGGAACCGTGGATTTGATTATGATAACTGCGTCCGGATTAAATTTTATTACGGATGTAAGGACATCTTCGACAGCTGCCGTATCAAAGAAATTCCTCTTCGGGTCATAATTGGTCGGAACCGCCGCAATCACAAAATCGGCATTGGTATATGCCGATTCCGCATCCAGCGTCGCCGTAACTTCCAAATCTTTTGTCATCAGATATTCTTCCATTTCTTTATCGGCAACAGGAAGCTTTTTTTGATTGATAAGATTAACTTTTTCCGGCACGATATCCAGCATTGTTACCTTATGGTTTGCTGCCAGTAAAATACCGGCGGATAATCCGACATATCCAAGCCCGCTGATTGTTACATTCATTCCGTTCTCCCTCGCTGAACCTTTCTGCATATCATAATTATTTTATGGCGTTCCATATTTTACTGTTACTTCAAATATATTCTATACAAAAAGGAATTTTCCTGCCAAACAGGCAATTCCGGGCATCCCGGAGAGAACGGGCAGAAATGATTTTTGTACTTTCTGTTGTTTTTTTACCGAAAGTACAGTACACTATTCTTATCATGAACGATCCGTCAGCAATTTAGTTCCTATATAATAAGGAGCATACATGAATATGAAAATATTACAGAATGTTCTGGACAGACAATTTTTTCAATACCAAAGAGAATATGAGGAAAAAGCATTAGAGGTTCTTCGCAGCGGATGGTATATCCTTGGCAAAGAAGTCACCGAATTTGAAAAAGAATTTGCTTCTTACAACCAATCCCGCTATTGTGTAGGTCTTGCAAGCGGCTTGGATGCATTGTGGCTGACTTTCCGTATATTGGGCATCGGTGAGGGCGACGAAGTAATCACACCCGGCAATACATATATCGCAAGCGTTATGGGGATAACGATCAACCATGCGGCACCCGTTTTTGTCGAACCGGACAATTATTATAATATCAACCCGGATCAAATAGAAGATAAAATCACCGATAAAACGAAGGCGGTTTTGGCAGTACATTTATACGGTCAGGCGGCACAAATGAACCAAATAAAAAAGATTTGTAAAAAACACCATTTATTTCTTGTAGAGGACTGCGCCCAATCACACGGCGCTTGTTACGACGGGAAAATGACGGGGACGTTTGGGGATGTCGGGTGTTTCAGCTTTTACCCCTCCAAAAACCTCGGAGCTTTTGGGGACGGCGGCGCCATTGTAACACAGGATAAAGAAATCGCAAAACAATTTCAAATTTACCGGAATTACGGCAGCGAAAAACGATACCATAATAAACTAATCGGCGCGAATTCTCGGTTAGACGAAATCCAAGCGGGACTGTTGCGTGTGAAATTGACGCATTTAGAAGAATATAATGAAGAACGCCGCGGGATTGCGGAGCAATATTTGGCAGGTATCCATCATCCGTCGCTTCATCTTCCTGTAACGGCGGCAAAATCGTCTTCCGTATGGCATCAGTTTGTTATACGGACGAAATACCGTGACGAATTACGGGATTATTTGCTGGAACATGATATTCATACACTCATTCACTACCCGATTCCGCCGCATTTATCGGAAGCGTACCGTTGCTTGCAGCTCCCTCCCGGCAGTCTGCCGGTTACCGAGCGGTATGCGTCGGAAATTTTATCTCTGCCGTTATATAACGGCATGACACAGGAAGAAATTGATTTTGTGATTAATACGGTGAATTCATTTGATATGACAGGGCAAAAGAATAGATGATATAAAATGGGGAAAGGATTTACAGAGGCAGTGGATATGGAAATGAAACTAGGGGAGGACATACAATGAAGGTTACAAAATATGCGTTTCAGCAGCATGGGGATGAACGCGGTCAATTAGTGGCATTGGAAGAATATAATGATATCCCCTTTGAGATTAAGCGTCTTTACTATATGTATGGCACACTGGACGGGGTAAGGAGAGGATTTCATGCCCATAAATCTTTGGAGCAGATATTAATCTGTATACACGGTTCCTGTAAGGTCCTGCTGGATAATGGGTATGAGAAAAAAACCGTATTTCTGGAAACACCTTATGAGGGATTATATATTCCCAAGAATATGTGGCGTGAAATGTTTGATTTTTCACCGGACGCCGTTTTACTGGTTTTGGCATCCGATTATTACAAGGAAGAAGATTATATCAGAAGCTATGATGAATTTTTAGCTTTTTATAATAACCAGGCAGAATCCGGTAAATAGATTCTGCCTGTCAAAGCCTTTTCCTATGGTTCATTCGGATAGGTTTATCAACTACTCTTTATCTACTCTTACATATATTTCATGATTCTTTCCGTCTAATTCAGCCGTCACTTTCACAATTCCTCTGCTTACGCCGGTTACGGTTCCTTTTTCATCAACGGTTGCGATTTTCTCATCACTGGATTTCCATGTAACGCTTGTCGGATCGTCAACTAAATAAAGACGAACGGTTTTCCCAATTAATATATGTGCTGCCAGTCTATGCTCTTCCAATACTTTTATGTATATTTTATCTTCAAAATTTCCGTCTTTGCTTTTGACTGTGATTTCTGTTTCCCCGTTTGCCTGTGCTTGTGCGATACCATTTTTATCAACAGTCACGATGCTGTCATCAGCAGATTTCCAGTCATATTCTATATTAGATGGCAGATTAAAATTAAGACTTAACTGTTGCTGTTCCTTTTCAGACATTAACACACGCAGTTTGAGGCTATCCGGATCCGGGTCGGGATCTCCTGTATCAGGAGCATTTGCACCAAGAGCAATTACTTTATCGGAGTATTTTTTTGTGCCGTCTTCCGTTGTTTCTATTCCGCCGAATAAGTGGATTTTCCCGTTTATTACATCGGCAGCACCTCCGTTCCATGCTGTTGGTAATTCTGGTCCATCCGACCAACTATCATTTTTTATATCGTAGATTTGAACAAGATTCGTTGCTTTATCATTATTTTGATAATCATGTCCCCCAATAACATATATTTTGTCATCAACGAAAGCATAAGCACTTTCGGCTGTTTTTTGCGGCATAGGAGTGCCTTCTGACCAAGTATTTTTTTCAGGATCATAAATATACACGTTATCTAATGTTATAAGATTTCCAGAGAAAGCATGACCGCCAACCAAATAAATTTTGTTATTATATGTATAAGCGGCTCCTCCCAGATAATTATATGGCATCGGTTTTACCGTCCAAATATTTGTCTGGAGGTCAAATACCTGAACATACATACTTCCGGATGTAGGACCAAACACATAAATTTTATTATTTAATACTACGGGATTAGGCCCATTACATGCCTGTGCCAATGACACACCTTTTTTCCAATGATTTTCGTCCATATTATAAACATAAACATCTGATGTTTGGCTATCACCAGGCTTACCTCCAATCACATACACTTCATTTTCAATTTGAACACAATTGCTGTAAGCATACGCAGTCGGTATGTCTTCACCGGCTGACCATTTTTTTGTTTTCGTGTTATATATATCAACATTAGGATTGGGCGCACTGTTATTTTTTTGTGTAAAACCTCCAAAAAGATAGACATTATCTTTATATTGAAATGCCCTAGCCGTGCTTTTTGCTTCCGGCATAGTATCTACTTGTTTCCATTGGCTTTCTTCCGCTTGACTATTTGTGCTTAGTATACTGGATATTCCTATTATCATTGCCGCAACTAATAATAAAGATACCGCTCTTTTAATCATTTTACTCTTCATTCTAATTTCCTCCGTTTTTTTGTTTGAAATACTTAAATTATGATTACATTTTGTACTATATCATTTCATTTGAATCACTCCCTTATTTTTGCAGTTAATTAAAATCAGCCTATGAAGTCAATCCATGAAAATTTAGATTGTCATCACTATGTTAAATCAAAAGATATAAAATATCTATTTATTGGAGGTATACTATATTGTAGTATATAATAGAGAAATGTTAGATAAATAAAAGACAGGAAAATAAATTGCTCAAAAAGAGCGGACTATCAGTCAATCCAGAGTGTCTGCCCTGCCTGTTTTAACGGGATTAGATGAATCATAATATTCGTTTTGACGTATAGACCAATTGATTCAGAATAAATCGGAATTATGTAGTCAAAATGAAAAATTATTGCTATATCACATAATTTTTGATATAATACTGTTTAGTTGATTATAATATTTTAAATTAATTCAATGATAATCTCAATATAATCCACTCTTACTATCCGATAAACATACTAAAAACGAATCGGGATTTCAAAATGCAAAAGATGAATCAAATAAAAATATTGCTTGTTGAAGATGATGAAAATGTTCAAGAGGACTTCCGAAAAGAAATTGAGCATCATGATGATTTTCAACTGGTTAATGTTTTAAATCGTGAAAAAGAAGCCTTAGCGTTTATCAAGATGGCAATACCGCATGTTATTGTTACAGAATTATCATTACAGCAGGGTGACGGTATTGATCTGATTTTGGAAACAAGGAAATTAGAAAGCAGTTTGCCTTTACGTCCTTATATTATTGTTATCACATCGAATACCTCCCTTGCGATACTCAATATGCTCAATGATAATCTTGCAGATTTTATTTATGCAAAAAAGATGGATGATTTCGGAGCGGCACTTGTTTTGCGTCATTTAAGCGAGGTTAAAAATTATTTTGATTGTAAAAAGACATCACCTCGAAAAAACAGGGAGATTCTCCATCCGGTTTCTGAAGCGGAACACAAAACAAAATTGAAAATCCGGATTGAAACCCTGATCAATCAACTCTGTATCAGCCCAAACTTAATAGGTCGGTTATATCTTGTGGAAGCTCTTATGTTAGCGGTAGAACACGGAGAAAAACCATTTCACCATACAAAGGTCATTTATCCGGTTATCAGTAAACAATACAGAAATAGTGTACAGAATATAGACCGTGCAATAAACATTGCGATTGAAAACGCGTGGAACAAGACAGATTATGATACTCTGAAAAAGTGCTACGGCGGATATATTGATCCCGAACGAAGCAGACCGACTTGCGGGGAGTTTTTGAAATATTATGCAAATTTACTGAAAATGGAGGGATGGTAGAATCTGTTCGTTTGATTTTATATTTCATGTTTATACATGTTTGCTTCTCTCATTTATTCTACATTATTCTGATTTATACCACACTAAAGATATACTGACATTTCAATCCCATTAAAGTAATATATCTATGAATTCTGACGCAGGCAGACCAATCAATTGGTCTGCCTGCGTTTTTTACACACAAAATTTGTTTCTTTCTCTATTTCGCAAGCAAATCCGCAATCCTTTTGCTTGCGGACCCATCCCCGTACGGATTGACTGCCCGGCTCATTTTATCGTATTCTTTTTTATCATCCAATAGCTTCTTTAAACTCTCATAGATGGATTCTTCTTCCGTCCCGACCAGTTTCAAAGTTCCCGCCTCGATCCCTTCGGGGCGGTCGGTCGTATCCCTCATAACCAGAACCGGTTTCCCAAGTGAAGGAGCTTCTTCCTGTATTCCGCCGCTGTCTGTCAGTATCAGATAACTGTTCGCCATAAAATTATGAAAATCAATCACGTCGAGCGGTTCCGTGATTCTTATCCGGTCATTTCCCTGTAAGTATTTTTTTGCCGCTTCCCTGACGACCGGATTCATATGGATGGGATAAATCGCCTTAATATCCCCGTACTCATCACATACTCTTTTGACGGCTCGAAACATATGATGCATCGGTTCTCCGATATTCTCCCTCCTGTGTGCGGTCAATAGTATGAGCCTGTCATCCCCTGCCCATTCCAGATGTTCATGGACATAATTTTCTTTTACCGTTATTTTCAGCGCATCAATTGCCGTGTTTCCTGTCACATAAATTCCTTTTGCACTTTTCCCCTCATTCATCAGATTCTGCCTTGCCAGCTCGGTAGGGGCAAAATGAATTTCGCTGATAATACTTACCGCCTGACGGTTAAATTCCTCCGGATACGGCGACATAACATTATATGTCCGAAGTCCCGCTTCGACATGCCCAACCGGTATCTGCAAATAAAAACATGCGAGCGACGTAATAAATGTCGTCGACGTATCTCCGTGCACCAATACAATATTGGGTTTTGTTTTTAAAAGTATTCCTTTTATCCGGTCCAGCAAAGTAATCCCGATGTCAAATAAATCCTGCTTTTTTTTCATAATAGACAGATCGTATTCGGGTGTTATATGAAAGGCATCCAATACCTGCTGAAGCATTTCCCTATGCTGTCCTGTTACACATACGGTTGCTTCAATATTTTTCCGTGCCCTTAATTCCGTAATCAACGGACACATCTTAACAGCCTCCGGTCTTGTTCCGAACACCAGCATAATTCTTTTCTTCATCAAATCAGTCCTCCCCGTAACAGTTTATTCAAACAGAACGCCCCCTATGATGAATATTGCTATTTTCTTTTTCTTATGCTATACTTTGATTCGCGTACAAATTTATTCTACATGACAAGGAGATTTCAATGCTGCAAAATNNCCGTCAAATTGACAAGCTTTTTCCCATTATACTAATTTGGTTTATTGTATTATTTGCATTGTATAGTGTTGTTTCGCGTTTTACACTGATCCGGTTGGGGATAGAGGGATATCCGAATACGATCATCTATGTCGGACTTACCTCTGTTGGCGTCCTGCTTTCCCTGTATGGCTTTTTTCGGAATATAAAGGATATCCTTCATAAAAGAAACCTTCTGTTTCTGATGTTTTTTGGAATTGTTATACTTTCCGCCCTGTGGAATTACCGGTATGATTTTTCCGGGAATATCAAAGTAATCATGATACTTTTTACTCATTTTATCCTGTTTTACTCGGTTTCGCTGTTCCTGACAAAAGAACAAATTGTGAAATGCTTAAAACGGCTTTTTATGATAATCAATTTCATTTGGACGGGTGCCTCCGCCGCGTCTTTGCTTTTATATCTGTTTAATATCAAATACCCTCTCCGGTATATTGAAGATAAAACGATCCGTCAGGGTTTTGTACAGGGCAGGTTATTCGGTTTGTTTGCCGATCCGAATTTTGCCGCTTTTGTATCACTTTTGATACTTTTCGGTCTGGTCTATATTCTTATGGTTCGGATTTCAAGTAAATTCCTCCGTATTTCTATCTATATTTCAATTGGTATTCATACCCTGTATCTGATTCTGTCAAATTCAAGAACTGTATTTATTGCCGCTTTCGCAGGCGTCATTACTTTTGTCTTACTGCATACAAAAAGGAAAGACGGGAAAATGACAAAAAAACGAATCGTTACACGGCTGAGTGCTACGATTCTTGCTGTTTTGACCATATATTTTTCTTTGTTCGGAATCATGTCATTTTCCGCTTATCTCATTTCTCCGAACCGCAGCGTCAGGGAATTCATCCGGAATGACATGAATATGGATAATATTTCAAACAACCGTTTTACCATATGGAGTCACTACCTTACTCTGTATAAGGACAAGCCGGTCTTGGGAACTTCTCCAAGAGGTGCTTTGCCTTATGCCGAAGAACTTGAGCCGGATGGGTATCTGTCGGAAACCCGGTATGAAACTCACAACGGTTTTTTGTCATTGCTGGTGACAACCGGAACAACAGGCTTCACAGTGATGCTCGTACTCTTTATCCGGCATATCCTGCGTATAAAAAAGCTTGTACTGGCAAGCGGAACATTGAATCATGAAAATATACTCTGCATTACCTTCTTATTGATGATACTGATTTTCACTTTTTTCTTTACCAATATATTTTTTACAAATAATCTGGAAACCATGTTGTTATGGCTGAGCTTAGGGGCGTTGAAATTTTCGGTTTAACTTTCAATCAATTCCTCCCATTTCTTCATAATTGCCTCTTTTGAAAACCATTCCAGATTCCATCCGGTTTCCTCCGACATCTTCTTTCTTTTTTCATGATTCTCCAATAATCCGGCAATCTCCCCTGCCATCCTCCCGGTATCATAGGGCGGTATTAAAACACCGTCTTTTCCGTCCTCCAGTATTTCCCCCGGTCCGGAAACAATATCAAAGCTGACCGCGGGAATATGATTTGCTTTCGCCTCCAAAAGAGTCAGCGGCAGTCCTTCCCGATAAGAAGTCAGTACATAGAGGGCATGACCTTTATATTCATCATACATGGAAGCGGTCGCGCCTTTCAGGATCACATGATGATCCAGTCCGGCTTCCGTAATCCTCCTTTGTATTTCCGGCATCATTTCCCCCTCTCCAAAGATTTCCCATCTCCAGTCTTTTGTAAGCTTCCATAGCTTTTCGGCGGTTTCTGCCAGCAAATCAAACCCCTTCTCCTTGGACAGCCGTCCGTTTGTCATAATACACCGGGATTTTTCATCATAGGGGGCGCTTCTTTGAAACACGTCATCATCAATCCAGTTATAGATTGCCATAACCTCCTCCGGTTTACGCCCGAACCGCTCAATATAGGCATTCTTGCTCTGTTCTGTCAGGACTATCGTTTTATCCGATAACCGGGCGGCTGTTTTCCTCATGAACCGGACAGCAGTGTCCCCCCATTGACTGAGCAATGCCCCGTGGTCGCAAAAATATTTCCGTATCCCTTTCCTCCGAACCATCATATTACCGCAGAATCCGGCATACACACCCAGATAAAATACCGTATCGATTTCATTTTCTTTCAAATACTTGCGCAGTCTTTTCCCGCCGGTCATAATTGTCCGGCGTATCCTTGCCTTGCCGGGAAGAATCGTTTTGTATGCCAGTTCTTTCTTTAACTCATAACCGCATGTCCCGTTTTCGGCGGTCAGGCTGATGACATGGACTTCATACCGGCTGCAAAAAGCGTTTGCCAGATTTGTCAGCACGCGCTGGGCACCGCCGAATATTGTCATGTCATAATTCACAAAACATATTTTTTTCTTGTGTGATGGATGCTCCAAATAAGCCGTATATGGCTTTTCCGCATCAAACAACACACTTCCGTGATTTGAACCCGCACGGAGAGGTTTCATGTAATCACCGTATTGTATCCGCAGGATTTCGTCATACCGGGCGGGTGCCGGAATTTTCAGGTTTTCAAAATCCAGCCAGATTATTTTATCATATATGTGCTTGTTCCTTGCATTTTTTTCTTTCTTGAACATATAACTGAGTAATGCCGTATCCTCACAGGATGCCGCGGATTGTTTCCGGTAACAGCGGTCCAGCTTCTCACACATTTTCCTTTTGTCAAGCTTCAGCAAAGAAGCCAGACGGCGGATCCATTTCCCCCTCCATTCCAGATTATCCGGGTTGGGTATGATACAAGCGATTATTTTACGGAGAAAACGGGTTTTCCGTTTTTGCATCTTAAAAAGGAAGTTCTTATCCGTCACTCCGTCCAGAATAAAAATATCAATAAATATCCCCTGGTTAAACCGGTATCCTTTTCCTAATTCGTCCTGTAAAATTGCCGTTGTGTCACTGTTTCGCAACTGTGCGTGCCCCCTGAGGTAATCCTTATCCGAATAAACCGTTTGAAAAAAATACGGGGCCTCAAACTCTTGATCCGCTATCTTGACCATTTTGTCATAATCCTCACGGAACATAACCAAATCAACATCATCATCCCAGGGAATGAAGCCCTTGTGACGAACCGCACCCAATAACGTCCCCGCTTCCGCATAGCATGTCAAACCGTTCTTTTTGCATACCTCCAGAAATTTTTCCATCAGGTCCAATTCGACCGCCCAGACTTTCTTCATTTCTTCACTCACGCAATATCCGCTGCGTATTTCTTCTTTCAGAAAAGAATCCTCCCGTTTCATTTCTCCGCTCTCCTAAATTTCCGTTTATTTTTTATTAATTCAAACAGATAATACATCCATGAATCCCGCAGCAAAGACAACACGGCAAGATAGGTGAATGCACCGAGTACCAGTTGTATGCCGATAATCAGGATTTCGCCGGGTCCCGGCACTTTCCTTACGGCAGCCACCACGGCAAGCATGACGGCTCCGGCTGTTATTTTTTTTATACTAAGCCGTGCAATCAACCGGAACGTCATGAATTTGCTGCTGTTCTTCACATATAATACAGTGATGACGCTCTCCGCAAGAATCGATGCGACAGCGGCACCGTTTGCCGCAAAAAACGGTATCAGCGTAAGGTTCAGCACTAAGTTTGTGACAGAACCAGCCACAAGGTATTTTGTGCTCTGACTGCGTCTTCCGCTCGGCGTATAATAATGTCCGCCAATGCAATTACTGATTCCGATGATCACAATAATCGGGCAGAAAATATACAATAAGGGAATTACCTTTTCATATCCGCCGCCTAAAAATACCGGAACCATATTTTCGGCAATCCCGGCAATCCCGAACATACACCCTATCCCCATAAATAATATATAATTCATGGACCTTTCGATACGTGTATGGACTTCGTCGATTTTCTTTTCCGAAAACAAATAAGAAACCCTGACGCCGACAACCGAATTAATGGCGATAAAAGAAACACTCTTGGCAATGGTAATCATTTTATCCGCTTGGGCATAATACCCGTTTTGGAAATTATCGCCCGTAAGCAAGCCCAGCAGCGCCTTATCAAGCATCGTGTATACCGACGTGGCAAGTGACGGCAGAAAATACACCAGCGTCTGTTTTAAATGATGCCGAAGCCGGAAACCCCTGAACGTTATCTTCGCCAGATATCCCGGTAAATACGTCCAGAGTGATAAAGAGGACAGCAATGACGTGACCGATACAATCATCACATACAGCAGCAAATCATCTTTTGATTTTACAAACAAAAACATCAGGAATATTCCCAGCACTTTAAATAACGCACTTCGCATTATGGTAATCCTGAACTGCTCCAGTCCGTTGAAGAACCAGGTGATGTCAAACATAACGGCAAAAAGGTTCGGAATCATCGCAATATAAAAGGATTGATACGCCGGGTTTGTCATGATCAACCCCCACCATAACAGTAACCCAAGACCCGATGTTATCACTGTCATGATTTCAATTTCCCAAAATATTTTGCTGTATAAAGACTTGTCATTCCGGGTCCGGGCAATTTCCCTTGCACCGTAGGTATAGGTTCCCAGTGACGCAAACAAGAGAAAATACGCCTGTATGGATGCCGTATAGCTTTGTATTCCAACCCCGTCCGGACCGAGAACACGCGACAGGTACGGCGATGTAATAAAAGGTGTGATTACATTCAATATTTGAAATAATGTACTGTATAAGAAATTCTTTTTTACACTGGGCAAATTCATCCATTATTCTCCATTCATTTCCCTGACACATCTTCCGCGAATCAGAATGACTGCCGGATATGCGCTTTATACAACCCGCTTAATCAATATATCTTCTTCGACAATCTCCTTAACATAATCCAATGAAAGATTGCATAGGTCATATAATTGGTAAATCTCAAAATCCTGATTTTTTTTGTATTCCGGGCAAGCGACTGATATAAACTCCGATTTTCTTTCTTCATATTTTTATCGTAAGCCCGGAGTCTTTTTATATTTTTCATTGTCATATCGCCGAGCAAATAGGTATTAAATTGGGATATTGCACATTCTGTAATGATTTTCCACAACAGCGATCTCTTAATCCGCGGCATATCATGCCGTTCCTGATTATAAACGCCGATAATTTTAACCAGCATTTTTCCGATATCGTCAACATTTTTTAATCTTCCCGCAACACTCACGCTTTGTTCTTCCCTGCCGATCCGGTATCTGTAAATCGGCATAGCGTATTTCACAATGGAATCGGAATACGTAAACGCCAAAAAGGCAAATTCTCTGTCCGTATAAAAACACTTCTCCGTGATATTCACATGATTCTTTTTCAGCAGCTCCGTTTTTACGGCAAATTCGTGCATGGCAACGGTATTCAGCAGGCTTTCCTCCAGCTTGTCAATATGATATATTGTTCCGGCTTCTAAATTGTGCCGGTCCCGCAATTCCAATATATTACCGTCCAGATCTACAATCTCATAGGGGGAAATCACAAGGTCCGAATCCATAACACGCTCCAAAAACCGGATATAGTCTTTCAGATTTTCGGTCTGATAACAGTCATCTCCGTCCAGTAAGCGGAAAAAAACTCCGTTTGCTGCGGAAAGCGCCGCATTGATTGTTGAGCCGTAGCCTCCGTTCTCCTTATCAACAACAAGAACCGACTCCGGGTACATTGCTTCCAGTTCCTTTGCGGTATTCAGCGTATTGTCGTTTGAACCGTCATTCACAATAATAATTTCAATTTTTTCCCTGATTTCTTTCTCTTTGTTTAATGAGCGTACCGTATCGGATAAAAACGATTCCACATTATATGCTGCAATAGATATGCTTAATACTTTGTTTTTCAATAAACTTCACCTCTTACGAACCCTTTCTTTGTATCAATCCGAACTGCTTCATGTTTCGGAATTTGTTCCTCCGGCGGCGGCAGCTTCATATAATCCCCGAATGCCATATGCAGGTACGTATCATACCCGACCGGCACGGGCATCATCTCCTTTTCAAACGGCTTCCAAACCGCCGTTTCAAAAATCTCTTTGGGGTATTCATTCACCATGTACTGCCATCTGGCGCACAATTCCGTTACTTTCCGGCAATCCCGGATTCGGTGCTTCGACATCCGCCGTTCCGCAAGTTTTCCCAAACGGAAACGGTATTTCCAAGTCGGGCAGAGAAACAAAACGACCCGTCCCATCCATTCAATCACCTTTCCCTTGCTCGTCGGCGGCTCCTGATTCATCAGAAGCTGATGCAGCAATGCCCAGAACAGCTGAAGCTTTCTTTTGACCGGCGAATCCGGACACCCGTCCAGCGGTAAAATCTCCACCCGTATCCCGTGCGGAATATCCAAGTCGCTCTGACGCTCTTTTATAAATGTCGTTTCCGTATCCACAACCGCACTAATCAGGGAGCGGTAAAATTTATCTTTTTCCGCTCGGCAGAAAACATACTTTGTACCTTTCATTTCCTCTTTCCAGAGCAGCGTCAGTTTTTCATAATCCGCACGCGGCATAAAGATATCAATATCGTCATCCCACGGAATAAACCCCTGATGCCGTATCGTTCCGATACAGCACCCTCCGCAAAAGTAAAACAGCAGGCCGTGCTTTTTGCAAAACGCCGCAAATACCTTCAGTATTTCAATTGATTTTTCCTGAAGTTCCTTTAATCCTTCCAAGCTTATATCCTTTCTTACATTGATAAGACCGCACCTAAGTCTATACTCTCCATTCCATTACGGTCTTTCCGAATCCAAAATGAACATCCGATTCAAATGCCCGGTTCATGTCGGGAATCGAATGAACGGCAACCCGGTTCCCTGCCAAATTACTCAAATACTCCAAGACCTCCGGATTTTTATTATATATCTCCATGGTTTTTTCAAAGTCCTCTCTGCCGCTTCTGCTGCTGCCGAATAACCGCAGTCCTTTCTCCAGAATCATCCTCGTATCGATCGGGACCGGATTTTCAGAAACACCCATAATCGAAATTGTTCCTTCCGGCCGGATATAATCAATCATTTGATTGATTGCCTTCGGCGCTCCCTCTCCCCCGACGCATTCAAATGCATGATCCACGGTCAGTTCCTTCGGAATATCCGTGATACAAAATGTATCGTCGGCAAAGGTAAAACCGGACAGGTTATTGCGGTCCAGACCGAACACATAAATTTTCGTGTCCGGAAAGATTGCTTTCATCAGCACGGACGTTATATAACCCAGATTGCCGTCGCCCCAAATCCCCACTTCATTTCTCCTTGCATGGGCAAACAAGCCGAATCGTCTGATTGTGTGGACGCTGACCGAAACGATTTCCGTAAATGCGGCAACATGCCTTTTCATTCCCTGCGGAAGCCTTACTAAACGTTCCGGGGCAATCGAAATCAAATCCTGCATAAAACCGTCCGCTCCGCTGGCACGGAAACGGGAGCTCCGCAAATAGTTTTCCGCGATAAATTCATCTTCTTCCGCAGGAATATTCGGAATCATCACAACCTCGTCCCCGGAGCGGAAATTTCCGCCGGCGTCATAGACTACTTCCCCGATCCCCTCATGTATAAGTGCCATCGGCAGCTTGTCCCTCATCACTTCGGACGCTCTCCTGCCCTGATAATATCTCTGGTCGGCATTGCATATCGACAAATACGTCGGGCGGACGATTACATTTTTATTCCCGATCCGCACTTGATTGAATTCCACCTCAAACCTGCCCGGCGCCACCAGGCGGTATACTGCATTTAACATATGTCATCCCCTTCGGAAAGCAGTGCTTCGGCAACACGTAAATCATAAGGATACGTCACCTTGATATTAAATACCTCTCCCTCCACTAAGGATACCTTTTCCCCTTTGATTACGTAAATCTTTGAAGCGTCGGTAAGCACCTCTTTTTCCTCTTCGCTCAATCCGCGGTATAGTTCCAAAAGCTTTTTCGCTTTAAATGACTGGGGGGTCTGACCCTGATACATTTTCTTCCGATCCGGTATCTCACTGATTTTATGTCCGTCATCACTGCATACGATTGTGTCGGTAGATGCGATAACCGTATCACATGCACCATACTTTTCTGCCAGCCGGATATTTTCATCAATAATCCGCTGTGTCACAAACGGACGCACGGCGTCGTGTGTGACAATGACCGTGTCATCGTCCAATCCCCCGTTCTCCTCAATATATCCAATCGCATTCATGATTGTTTCGTTCCGGGTTTCCCCTCCCTCCGAAACCACGATAGAATCCGCATCCGGAATATACTTTTTTATCAGGTTCTTTGTATGGGAAATCCATTCTTTCGGACACATGACCAAAATCTTTTCAAACCGTTTCTGAATATAGAATTTCTCCGCCGTATGAACCAATATCGGCTTGCTGCCGATTAAAAGATACTGCTTCGGCTTTTCGGCCTTTCCCATCCTGCTGCCGATTCCGCCTGCTAAAATCACTCCGTATACCAATGTAATCACTCCAATCTGTTAGAATTTATCTTTGCCCCATTCGGACCCTCTGTAATATTCATACCCCTTATCCAAATCCAAAAATACATAATCATGCTGCGCCCTCCTTTGATCCTCCGGCGGCAGCTGATGATAATTCCCGAAGGCTTCTTTCAGATAACCGTCGTATCCGATTGGTATCGGCATACTTGTTTTTTCAAACGGAACCTCCAGAAAATCCAAAAACCATTCTGATTCGTATTTCTTCTTCATATAGTACGGTCCGGAGCAAAGCTCCGTAATATACCCATTTCTCACAATCGAATATTGTGTCATTTTCCGTTTGGCGGACATCCATATCCAATACCGGAGTTTCTTTCCCCGAAAAACCGATAACAACAGCTTACTTCCCACGGAAAACAGCTTCCCATGCTTCTCCGGGACGACCTGCGCACAAAACAGGGAGTATACCAATGCATGGAATACCTGCCATTTCCGTTTCCATGCGGTAGGCGCATAACCGTCAAGCGGAATGATATCCAAAGCGACACCATGCGGAATATCCAAATCCTTCTGATACGGTTTCACCTGTGTCGTATGACTGTCCCTTACCGTGGCAAATAAATTCCGGTCGATCCGCTCCTTGTCCGAAACCGATAACCGGTACCGTTCACTGCATTCATCCTTGTTCCACATCTTCAGAAATGCTTCATAGTCCGCTCTCGGCATAAAAAAATCCAAGTCATCGTCCCAAGGAATAAAGCCCTGATGCCTTACTGCTCCGATACAGCCTCCCCCGCAAAAATAAACCATTAAATAGTGTTTCCTGCAAAATTCGACAAACACCTCTGCGATTTCCAAACTAACCTTTTGTAATCCCATCTGTTCTCTATCCATAATATCACCCTGTCCTTTTATGTAAATTCCGATGCTTCTTCCGAAAAAACGGCAGATAGACAAGTCCGGCAAATGTCCCTGCCCCATAACTGAGATGCAGTAAGAAAAACAAGAACGGCAGCAATAACTGCTGCGGACACTTTCTTTCTGAGCGCACTGCCGCCGCTGCCATTATCATAGCACACAGCCAATACAAAATCCACATGATATATGCCAAAACCGGAAACCCTGCCAAACCGAGCGCCGTTGTCAGAACAATCCCGCCCAGAAAGCAAGCCGGAACAAAATGAAAGAACGACAGACACCCCGGACAGACGCCGAGGGTCGTTCCGACCCAGAAGCCGTTCCCCGCCTTTTGTCTGCACATTTTCCCCAGTGAGGCACGAATATACTGGTAAGAAACGATATCCGGATCAAAACAAAGACGATAACCCGCCTGACGGATACGAAAATGAAACTCGTTATCCTCGGTACGCCCAAGCGTTTCATCGAATCCGCCGGTCTTTTCCAAAACCTCACGCCGGTATGCCCCGTGAAAAAGTGACTTGACATAATTTTTTTCCCCTTTTCTGCGGTAAGACGCAATACTGCTCCCGAACATAGAGGATTCCGCCGCCAGAAGAACCCGCTGCCATGCCGAATGATTTACCGCACGGTTCGGTCGGTATCCGCCGGAAACCATCTCGCCTTTTTCTAAGTTCCTTACGTTTTTACTTACAAAATCATGCGGTATCGACGCATGGGCGTCAATACGTATCATGACCTCCGTCGTAAAATGCCTTATTGCCGTATTCCAACTGGCTGCTTGATTCTTTCTTTCGGTTTCTATTATTTTGATATTCAAAAATCCGGTCCCGTACTCCTCCGCAAACTTCTCCATTTTCTTCCTTGTAGAGTCTGTCGACTGACCGTCAACCAATAATATTTCCAAGCATTCATGCGGATAATCCTGAGCTGCCATATCGGAAAATAATTGTTCCAAATATTCTTCTTCATTGTATGCAATTACAGCCAATGTAAGCTTCATCCTGTTATCCTTCCTTTCCCCTTCGGCACCGGTGCTGTTTCTCTGCAGCCTTTAAAACAATATTATTATATACTAACATGTATCACTTTCGCAAGCAATTCCGTGGGGGATGCTGGAGTTGGCTCCTTGTATACCGGTGCCAACATAGACACGCTTGCGCTTAGGTGTCCCACGGAACGGTACTTGGACTCGAAAGCACCGAGCCCAAGTACCGCCGGGGACAATAGTCTATGTTGGCATCCGGCATCCAAGAGGGCGCAGACATTACCGCAATTCTTACCGAAATGATATGGGAGTACACGTTGGTGTTATAGGCAGAAGACGTTACCGCAATTCTTACCGAAATGATATGGGTGTGTGCTGGTGTGGTAGGCAGAAGATTTTATTCTTGGATGATGGTGCTGACATCACGTAATATTTCCCTTAGTGGAATAGATGCTTATTGGAGGGTTTCACTTTAGTGACTTCATACAAACGCTCAACAATACAGCTTATGCTGTGACCATTTGTTACTTGAGGATTCTATAAAAGTGTATTATAATTTAATAGTCCTGTTCAATGTTACGGAGCTTATATGACATAAGACTGGAATATTTGTAGTAGGTGGTGTAAGCGGCATGAATAATCAATCAAAGTTATTTTGGTTTGAAAAAGATTTTTTTTTATTTTTCGGTATATTTCATATGCATAGGGTATGGGGGCTAATTGACCGTAAAAGTTATTCGGATTTTTGGCTCTCCGTTATGAATAGCCGAGGTCGGTTTTACTTTGCTCTCGCGGGAGTATTAACGGTATTTTGCATAATGGGTATCGTCATCTTCATGAAAAACCGAGGGAAAAACTATTGGTGGCGTTGGATTTATCTGTTTGGCGGAGCATATCTGCTTTTTGATTTATTCGCAATATTGGTTAGACTGGATTTTTGGAAAAGTCTATTGTATTGGATGTATGATATTAAAAATCCGTATTGGAATATCCTGTGGGGGACATTTATTAGTTTAGGCGTGTTTTCACTAGCCATTGGGATATCTATTACCATAAAACTTTTGCGACGAAAATAAGCCGTTGCGTGCGATATGACAGTCAAGCAGTTCGCTAACCGATGGACGCATTTATGCCTGCAATTCACACAGGGATAAAATCTTGATACTGGAAACTTGCCGGATATTGAGTTTTCATGGCTCATCGCCGAAAATCCTGTGCGGAGTTTGTGCTAAGAAAAGAACAACACAACAAAAAATGCACCTTTTAGCTATGTGCTGAAAGGTGCGCTGTTCTATTTTATCTATATAACTGCTTAGCGTTTACCAATACCTTGATGATTCCGTCCGCTTTTTTCATTCTTGCCAACGATATCAAGAAAGAGTATAATATGAATATTGTCTGTTATGGGTTCATACAGATTTACTCAGCAAGCAGCAGCGATAAATGAAGGGATTGGTACGGAAAGCTGCTATATGAAACGACATAAAAAACTNNATTTCGTTAGGAAATCAGCGTGTTTTACACGCACGAAAATAATAATTTTGGGAGGAACAGAATGGGAATGACAATGACACAGAAGATATTAGCGGCTCATTCGGGACTGGAATATGTCACGGCAGGGCAGTTAATTGAGGCGGACTTGGACATGGTGTTAGCGAATGATATTACGGGACCGATTGCGATTCGTGAAATAGACAAGCTTCACAAAAAAGATGTCTTTGATAAAGACAAAATCGCACTGGTACCGGATCATTTTACACCGAATAAGGATATCCAGTCTGCGGAGCATTGTAAATGCTTACGGGATTTTGCGAAAAAGCATGATATTACAAATTACTTTGAAATCGGTGAAATGGGAATCGAACATGCCCTGCTGCCGGAGAAAGGTTTAATTACCGCGGGGGAAATCTGTATCGGAGCGGATTCTCACACATGTACATATGGTGCTTTAGGTGCGTTTTCCACGGGTGTCGGCAGTACGGATGTCGGGGTCGGCATGATAACAGGCAAAGCATGGTTTAAAGTTCCTTCTGCCATCAAGGTTGTTTTGAACGGAACGCTGAATGAATGGGTAAGCGGGAAGGACATTATTTTACATTTGATCGGCAGGATCGGCGTGGACGGCGCACGTTACAAATCATTGGAATTTTGCGGTGACGGAATTAAAAACCTGTCTATGGACGATCGGTTTTCGATTGCCAATATGGCAATCGAAGCGGGGGCGAAAAACGGTATTTTCCCTGTCGACGACAAAACAACCGAATATATAAACGGGCATTCGGAAAGAGAGTTTAAAATCTATGAAGCGGATTCGGATGCGGAATACGATGATGAAATTATTATTGATTTGGATAAGCTGGAGCTGACCGTTGCTTTTCCGCATTTACCGGAAAACACAAAGACGCTGGAAGAAGCGGGAGAGGTTAAAATCGACCAGGTGGTAATCGGTTCTTGTACCAATGGCAGAATAGAAGATATGCGGATAGCAGCAAAGGTATGGAAGGATAAAAGAGTGAAAAAAGGAATCCGGGCAATTGTCATTCCGGCTACACAGGCAGTTTATCTCCAGGCACTGGAAGAAGGCTTGATTGAAATATTTATCAAAGCGGGGGCGGTCGTGAGTACGCCGACATGCGGTCCCTGTCTGGGAGGGCATATGGGGATACTGGCAGCCGGAGAGCGTGCCGTATCGACGACAAACCGAAATTTTGTCGGAAGGATGGGTCACGTAGACTCGGAAATTTATCTGGCGGGACCGGCGG
>DBDL01000136.1:38879-50454 GCA_002293545.1 Lachnoclostridium sp. UBA933
ACAAGAATGGAGAGGAACATGAAAGCAAGCGGAAAAGCTTATAAGTATGGGAACAACATTGATACGGACGTGATTATTCCGGCAAGATACCTCAATTCATCGGAACCGGAAGAATTAGCGAAGCACTGTATGGAAGATATTGACAAAGACTTTGTTTCTAATGTCCGGAAAGGGGATATGATAGCGGCAGGCAAAAACTTTGGCTGCGGTTCTTCGAGAGAACATGCGCCGATTGCTATAAAAACTGCCGGTATCAGTTGTGTAATTGCACAAAGCTTTGCCCGGATTTTTTATCGGAACGCCGTTAATATCGGCTTGCCGATTATTGAATGTGAAGAAGCTTCTGAAAAGATAGAAGCGGGTGATGAAATAGAGATTGATTTTGATAAGGGACAGATTTATAATAAAACGAAAAAGGAATCCTATAAGGGGCAGAGCTTTCCGCCTTTTATGCAGGAGATTATCAAGTCTGAGGGTCTGATTAATTATATCAATCATAAGGATTGATCAGTATCCGGATGAAGGAGAGAACGAAAAATGGATGGTAATCCGTATAAACAAGAAGAAAAATATACCATTATTATCGGATGCGGGAGGCTGGGTGCAAACCTTGCCAATACCTTGTCCGACAACGGGGAGAGTGTTCTGATTGTTGATAAGAGAGAGGAAGCTTTCCGAAAGCTGTCACCTTCTTATGGAGGATTGACAATGACCGGTGACGGAACCGACGTGTCGGTATTGAACGAAGCGGAGATCGACAAGGCTTCTGCGGTAATCTCGGTAACCAACCGTGATAACACCAATATATTTGTTTCCTTGATTGCCAGAGAGTATTTTAATGTACCTCATGTGATTGCAAGGTTGTATGATTGGGAAAGAGAATGTGTATACCAAGAGTTTGGAATTGATACAATATGTCCCGCTGTGCTTTCATTCAAAGAAATTGATAAGCTTTTAAGCGGTGAGGGGGAGGAAAGAGGCAGACCATGAAAAACAGGGTAGTGCTTGTAGGCGGATTTCATAAAACGAGATCATTGGCAAAATCCCTATTAAAAAAGGGGTATGTTGTTACCGTAATCAATGAAAATGAAGACAATTGCAGAATATTAGCGGAAATCGAGAAGTTAAAGGTGTTTGTCGGTGACGGGACCAAACCGTTTGTATTAGAAGATGCCAGTGTAAATGAGGCGGACATCGCGATTGCACTGACTGACCGTGATGATGATAATCTCGTCATTTGTCAGCTTTGCAAAAAGAAATTCCATGTAAAAAAGACCGTATCCATTGTATCGGATGAAACGAAGATTCCGTTTTTTTACCGTATGGGTGTGGATTCTGTTTTTTGTGCGGTCAATGCGATTGCCAATTTTATAGAACAGCATGCGCTTTTGAATGAGATGGCGACGATGGTTCCGATTGGCGAAAGCCGTATTCAGATCGCACAGGTTCTGATTGCCGATTCCGCCGCTGCCGCGGGTAAAAAAATGAATGAACTCAAGCTTCCGAAAGAAGTTATCATTGCGTGTATTTTGCGGGGTGATAAGAGCAGGATTCCGGGCGGGGATACGGTTGTACTTCCGGGGGATACCCTGGTTCTTATTGCAACGGCAAAGCATGAGGTTGCGGCGATTAAGGCATTGACAGGGCTGTAGAGGTGTTTCCATGGAATAATATAAAACATAAAGGAGAAAGAATGATAAAAATTCTGACAGTTTATTATGAAATTTAGTATTGCATGTATTCCCGGAGATGGGATTGGACCGGAGATAACAGAGGAAGCAAAAAAGGTATTGGACACGGTAGGAAAAAGATACGGACATTCTTTTTTCTATCAGGAGCTGTTAATGGGAGGGTGTTCGATTGACAGATACGGCGTGCCCCTTACCGATGAAACACTGGAGCAGGCGGGGAAGAACGACGCGGTTTTATTGGGAGCCGTAGGCGGTAATGTCGGTCAGCAGGACTGGTATTCCCTGCCGCCGGAGCTAAGACCGGAAGCCGGATTGCTGAAGATTCGGAAAGGATTGGATTTATATGCGAATATACGTCCGGCTTTTTTATTTGATGAGTTAAAGGACGCATGTCCGCTGAAAGAGGAGTTCATTCGGGACGGGTTTGATTTGATTATCATTCGGGAACTGACCGGAGGGCTTTATTTCGGTGAAAGGAATACCGTTACGGAACAGGGAATCCGAAAGGCGACCGATATGCTTGTTTATGATGAAAATGAAATCCGCAGAATTGCGGAAAAGGCATTTGAAATCGCCGGAAAACGCGGGAAAAAGATTTGCAGTGTGGATAAAGCAAATGTTTTGGATTCCTCCAGGTTATGGAGAAGCGTGGTGGAGGNNCTCGGTATCCGGAAATCGAACGAACAGACATGCTCATAGATAATTGTGCGATGCAGTTAGTGAAAGATCCCAAGCAATTTGATGTGATACTGACAGAAAATATGTTCGGAGATATTTTATCCGATGAGGCGAGTATGATAACCGGTTCGATTGGGATGCTTCCGTCCGCAAGCTTAGGAAGCGGAAGTCTTGGTCTGTATGAACCGAGCCACGGTTCGGCACCGGATATTGCCGGACAGAATAAAGCCAATCCGATTGCGGCAATACTGTCCGCCTCAATGATGCTTCGTTATTCATTTGACTTGACAGAAGAAGCGGATGCGGTTATGAATGCCGTAAAAAAGACACTGGAAAACGGCTTTCGGACAGTGGACATTATGTCAAAGGGCGGTGTGCTGACCGGGACAAAAGAGATGGGGACCCGGATTGCCGAAACAATAAACGGGCAATAATGTAAGCTATTTTGTGATATTGATTGCATGTACAATGCAATCATGTTATACTTAGCAGATAGAGGTTAAAATTTATATGTTAAAGGAGGCAAGGGTTTTCATGAGAAAACTAAGGAGAGCAGTATCAAGTGCTTTAGCCGGAGCTATGGTACTTGGATTGCTTGCAGCGGCAAGTCCGGCTGTAAGCGAAGCGGCGAAGAAGCCAAGCATCAGTCCGAAGAAATTAATCTTGACGGAGGGTGCTTCAAAAAAGGTAAAATTAAAGAATGCGAAAAAAGCCAAAAAAACAAAATGGTCGGCAAAACCAAGCAAGGCAGTCAAACTGTCTAAGAAAAGTAAAACCGGTGTTACGGTAAAAGGGTTAAAAGCGGCGAAAAAGGTAACACTTACTGCCAAGTTTAATCTTGGGAAAAAGAAACGTACCGCAAAATGTACCATTCGTATCAATGCCAAAAGACCGAAACCAACAACAGCACCAAAACCAACAATAACACCAAAAGCAACAATAACACCGGGATCGGGAAAGACAGCAGATCCGGTCACGGATGCTCCGAAGGATACACCGACACCGACGGTTGATGGCAATGATCCGACTGAGCCGGATAAAGCGGCGGCTGAGGTTGCCACATTGCATCCGATTATGGAAGATTTGCCGGCTCCGGCAGACATTCCCAAAAGCGTGAATCCGCCGGATGTCCTGAAAATGTGGGACGGTACAGCGGTAACAGAAAAAGGACAGTGGGAAGCACGCAGACAGGAAATCAAAGCAATCCTTCAGCAGTATATGTATGGGATATGGCGTACCGGAGAGAACATCAGTTATGCGGTAAGCAGCGACAAGAAGCAGCTAAGAATTAAAGTCAGTGCCAACGGAAAGAGCGGAACCTTTAATGCGGCGGTTGCACTTCCGCAGGGAACGGCTCCGGCAGGAGGATGGCCGGTTATTGTCGGTGTAGGCGGTGCGGGAGAAGATGCCTATGCATTGGAAAGAGGCTATGCAATCGTCACGGTAAGCCCAGGCAATTTTTCAGGAGATGGACAAGCGAATGCGGGTGCGGCTTCCCGTGTAGGAATCTTCTACAACTTATATCCGTACGATACAAATGACTGGAAAACCCAGACCGGTAACATTATGGCATGGGCATGGGGCGCCAGCAAGGTTATGGACGCTTTCGTTCTCGGTGCGGATGAAGCATTAAATATCAATACGGACATATCCATTGTAACAGGAACATCAAGATATGGAAAGGCTGCCGCATGTGCAGGGGCATTTGACGAACGCTTCACAGTCAGTATGCCGGTTTCTTCGGGATACGGCGGAATGACAGCCGGACGTTATTCGGGCAACGGTATCACTTATAACTTACTGCCGGATTTTGCAAACGATCCGAATAAAGGTTCTTATAACTTAGGTGCGTATACGTATACGGATGGAAATGAACCATATGGAAATTTGACAGGGGGATGGTTTAATGATAACTATGGCAAATTCGGCAGTTATCAATCACTTCCGCTTGACGCCCATTATATATCCGCACTCAGTGCCTCAGAGGGAAGATTTGTATTTATGGATATGTGTGTAGCGAACTGGGATGGATGGAGTTCTCCTGCGGGAATGTGGTATAATTATGAAAATGCAAAACCTGCATTTGAAATGGCAGGATTAGAGGATAATTTTGCGATACATTATCATTTTGACAGACATGGTATTGAAAAAGAAGATTACATTAAACTGTTTGCATGGCTTGATTATCGTCTGAAAGAAATTCCAATCGACACAAGTAAGTTCCCGGCACCATGGAATGAAATTTATAAGGATTGGACACCGGAAGACTTGAAAACTTGTGTATACGCAAGTGAAGCAAACCAAGCAGCTTATGAGGAAGGAAAGCCGAAAGACCCTGCTTTGATGACGCCGAACCCGGCTGATCCGGTAGAGGATGTTGAAATTGAAGTGGGCGGTAAAATGCAAAAGGTTACAGTAAGCAGAAGCGCTCTGAGTGACGGCGGTGTATTCCCGCTTACCGGTGAGGATGCAGGAAAGGGATTTGAGTTCAAACCGGGCTTTGCATCAACCTACGGCACATCATATGCCAAATTTACGGTCACGTTACCGAAAGGCTGGACTTTAGCTGATTACACTAAGATATCCTTTGATATTTGCAGCATATCGGGATCGCTTTACGGAAAAGGAACCGGTATATTTGGTGCACAGGTACCTCCGGGATTACCGGATACAATATCATATAACTATAATGCAGAGAATCCGGGTAACCTTGTTGACAAGCAATTCTTCGACGGCGGCAATAATAACACCGGAGAATTGAACGGCACTTATAAAAGCCACACATGGAATATTGATAAAACAAAAGCGGATCCTTATACGGGTAAAATTGAATTGTGTATCTATCTTCAGATTGAACCGGATGAAACCAACAAAACCGGTGTAAGAATCAGGAATTTTAAAATTCTTGAGGGGGAAGATGACAAATAATCGAATCATCTTATGATTTTGGGAAAGCGGGTACCGGCTGTCGGCTGCCCGTTTTTCTTATGCAGGCAGAAAAATCTTATGAACTTTATGCTTGCCTGCCGGCGCATTCTATGCTAAAATTCATAGTAATTCGTTCATAAACGAGTATAAGAAAACCATACGTACTATAGGAAACGACATAAAAAACTGTCATTTTCTATAGCCCCTCCGGGGGATGCGCACGATTTCGTTAGGAAATCAGCGTGTTTTACACGCACGAAATCGGCACATACAACGCAGGAATACAAAGAATTCCTGCGTTGTATATAAATACAAACAGGAATGAGGATTAATATGAAGAGTGATTCTGTAAAAAGCGGTATGCAGCAGGCACCGCACCGTTCATTATTTCATGCCCTTGGTTTTACGGAAGAAGAAATGCGCCGTCCGCTGATTGGCATTGTCAGTTCTTATAATGAAATCGTACCGGGGCATATGAATCTGGATAAAATCGCAGAGGCGGTCAAAACGGGCGTTTCGATGGCAGGGGGAACACCGGTTGTATTTCCGGCGATTGCCGTTTGTGACGGGATTGCCATGGGGCATATCGGCATGAAGTATTCCCTGGCAACGAGGGACTTGATTGCGGACTCAACGGAATGCATGGCGATTGCCCATGCGTTTGACGCACTCGTTATGATTCCGAACTGCGATAAAAACGTACCGGGACTTTTGATGGCGGCGGCACGGGTCAACATACCGGCAATCTTCGTAAGCGGAGGACCGATGCTTGCCGGGAAGGCAGACGGTAAGAGGACAAGTCTTTCCAGTATGTTTGAAGCGGTAGGAGCTTATGCCGCTGGTAAAAAAACGGAGGAACAGGTGAAGGAATATGAGCGGAAGGCATGTCCGACATGCGGCTCCTGTTCCGGGATGTATACCGCAAACAGCATGAATTGTCTGACCGAGGCACTCGGAATGGGCTTGGGCGGCAACGGTACGGTACCCGCCGTTTATTCGGAACGCATCCGCCTTGCCAAACAGGCAGGAAGCAAAATAATGGAACTGCTTGACAAAAATATATGTCCGCGGGATATCATGACCGAAGCGGCATTTCACAATGCATTGGCTGTAGACATGGCACTTGGCTGTTCTACAAATTCGATGCTTCATCTGCCGGCAATCGCAAACGAGGCAGGAGTTCGTCTGAGTACGGAAACCGCCAATGAAATCAGTGCGAAAACACCGAACCTGTGTCATCTGGCACCGGCGGGACCGGCATATATGGAAGATTTAAACGGGGCAGGCGGCGTTTATGCCGTAATGAAAGAATTGACAAAGAAAGACCTCTTAAATACGGAACTGATCACATGTACGGGAAAAACGCTTGGGGAAAACATAGCGGATGCCGAAAACAAAAACCCCGATGTGATCCGTCCGGCGGAAAGTCCGTACAGTGAAACGGGCGGGATTGCCGTATTACGCGGAAATCTGGCACCGGATACCTGTGTCGTAAAACGCTCGGCTGTCGTGGAGGAAATGATGGAACACACCGGTCCGGCAAGGGTTTTCGACAGTGAAGAAGACGCGGTTCAGGCGATTACCTCCGGCAGGATACAGGCGGGCGACGTGGTTGTCATCCGGTATGAGGGACCTGTAGGCGGTCCGGGTATGAGGGAAATGCTGAATCCGACTTCGGCAATTGCCGGTATGGGTCTTGGCTCCTGTGTCGCACTGATAACGGACGGACGTTTTTCGGGGGCTTCCAGAGGAGCTTCCATCGGACATGTATGTCCCGAAGCGGCAGTCGGCGGCAACATTGCGCTTGTCAGGGAAGGGGACAGGATTCATATCAACATACCGGAAAACACGATTGATTTTGCCGTTTCCGACGAAGAACTGGAAAAACGCAGGGCAGAGTGGAAACCGAGAGAGCCGAAAGTAAAAACCGGTTACTTATCAAGATATGCGCATATGGTTTCGGCGGCAAATAAAGGAGCGATTTTAGACGGAGGTGCATCATGCAGTTGACAGGGGCTCAGATTATTATGGAATGTCTGTTGGAACAAGGTGTTGATACCGTATTCGGTTATCCCGGCGGGAAAATACTGAATGTATACGACGCCTTGTATCAATATAAAGATCAAATAAAGCATATATTAACTTCACACGAGCAAGGGGCTTCCCATGCGGCGGACGGATATGCGAGGGTTACGGGAAAGGTCGGAGTATGCATGGCGACGAGCGGTCCGGGTGCGACAAACTTAGTAACCGGCATCGCAACCGCTTATCTGGATTCGGTGCCGATGGTGGCGATTACCTGTAACGTACCGGTTCCGTTATTGGGGAAAGACAGTTTTCAGGAGGTGGACATCGCCGGGATCACGATGCCGGTTACGAAACATAATTTCATTGTAAAAGATGTAAGTAAGCTGGCGGATACGATACGCCGCGCCTTTCGGATTGCCGGAACCGGCAGACCGGGTCCGGTTCTGATTGATATTCCCAACAATGTAACGGAGGCGCACTGTCCGTTTGCCCCGGAGAAACCGGAAAAGACGGAACGTATCACGGATACAATTGATGATAAAACGGTGGAATGCGCGATAAAAGAGATACGTGCGGCAAAGAAACCGGTTATTTTTATCGGCGGCGGCGTCATTATATCGGAAGCGGGCAAGGAGCTTGAAGAATTTGTCCGGAAGACGGACGCTCCGGTTGCGGATACCCTTATGGCAAAGGGAGCTTATGACGGAACCAAAGAAAACTATATCGGAATGCTCGGTATGCACGGGACAAAAACCGCCAATCTGTCCGTGGCGGAATGTGACTTGCTGATTGCGATCGGCGTTCGTTTCTCCGACCGGGTAACCGGCAATGCCAAACGGTTTGCCCATCGTTCCCGGATTATACATGTGGATATCGACGCGGCGGAGGTAAACAAAAACATTCCGGTGGACTGCAGTATTGTCGGTGATTGCAGGGAAGTATTAAAAAGAATCAATCAGGGATTGGAAAACCAATACCATAAAGAATGGATGGATAAAGTAATGGCGCGCAAACAGGCGAATCCGCTCAAATACCGGACGGATATACTGACCGGTCCGTATATTATGGAACGTCTGTATGAGCTTACGAAAGGCGATGCGGTGATTACAACCGATGTCGGGCAGCATCAGATGTGGGCGTCACAGTTTTATCAGTACAAGTATCCGAAAAGCTTTATTACCTCCGGCGGTATGGGTACGATGGGCTATGGCTTGGGTGCATGTATCGGTGCCAAAATCGGGAAACCTGAAAAAACCGTAATCAACATTGCCGGGGACGGCTGTTTCCGTATGAATATGAACGAACTGGCAACCGCTACCCGTTATGACATACCGATTATCCAGATTGTATTCAATAACCATGTACTGGGTATGGTCAGACAGTGGCAGACATTGTTTTTTGAAAAACGTTATTCGCATACCGTACTGGAGGATAAGGTTGATTTCGTCAAAGTAGCAGAGGGACTCGGAGCCAAAGCGTTCCGTATGACAAAAACAGAAGAAACAGATGATATCTTAAAGCAAGCAATCCGTTTAAACGAACCGGTTCTGATTGATTGTATTATCCATAATGACGAAAAAGTCTGGCCGATGGTTGCGCCGGGTGCGGCAATCGAGGAAGTATTTTCAGAGGAGGATTTAGTGTGAAACAAAACAAGAGTGTTACCTATCGCAGTACAAGGGGCAGTAAGGAAAAGATAACCGCTTCTATGGCTGTTTTAAAAGGGATAGCGGATGACGGGGGTCTTTATGTACCGGACGTATTTCCGCCGTTATCGGTTTCCGCACAGAAGCTGTCCGGGTTGTCCTATAAAGAAACCGCATATGAAGTTATGAAGCTCTTTTTGGGGGATTTCACAAAAGAAGAACTGACGGATTGTATCGAGAAAGCTTATGACGAAAAATTTGATACAAAAAGTATCGCACCGTTGGTAAAAAAGGGCGGGGTATTTTTCCTTGAGCTGTTTCACGGTCAGACAGCCGCTTTTAAGGATATGGCACTGTCTATTCTGCCGCATCTTCTGACGGTTTCAGCAAAGAAAAACGGTGTGGCAAATGAAATCGTTATCTTGACGGCGACTTCCGGAGATACCGGAAAGGCGGCACTGGCAGGGTTTTCCGATGTAGAGGGAACCAAAATCATTGCCTTTTATCCCCAGAACGGAGTAAGCCCGATCCAGGAACGGCAAATGATTACGCAGACAGGGGACAATGTATTTGCCGTCGGCATTCACGGAAATTTTGACGATGCACAGACCGGTGTAAAACAGATGTTTAACCATACGGAGCTGGTAAAAAAAATGAATGACGCAGGTTATCAGTTTTCGTCCGCCAATTCGATCAATATCGGACGGTTACTCCCTCAGGTTGTATATTATGCTTATACTTACGGGCAATTGCTTCACCAAAAGGAATGTGCGCCGGGGGAAGAGTTCAATGTCGTTGTTCCGACCGGAAATTTCGGGAACATACTGGCGGCATATTATGCCAAGCAGATTGGGATACCGATTGGAAAGCTGATCTGTGTTTCTAATGAAAACAAGGTTTTGTTTGACTTCTTTGAATCAGGGACATATGACAGAAAAAGAGAACTGGTCTTGACCACATCGCCGTCAATGGATATTTTAGTGTCCAGCAATTTAGAGCGGCTCCTGTTTATCATGACGGGAAATGACAGCGAAAAAACGGCGGAGCTGATGAAAGAATTAGAAAACGGCGGGGAATATAAGGTTACGGAGGAGATGAAATCCAAGTGCCGTGACTTTTACGGCGGTTTTTCGTCGATGGAGGATGTAAAAAAGACAATTAAAAAATATTTTGAACAAGAGGATTATCTGATGGATACGCATACGGCAGTTGCCGCCGGAGTTTATGAGCAGTGGAAGGACGACGGCAAAACGGTCATTGTTTCGACTGCGAGTCCTTATAAATTTACCAGAAGTGTCATGGAAGCGCTTGGCAGGGACTGCGGGGAAAAAACGGATTTTGAACTGATTGACGAATTGTCCGAAGTATCGGGAGTGCGGATACCAAAAGCCATCGAAGAAATCCGTACCGCGCCGGTCCGGTTCCGTATCGGATGTGATAAGTCGGAGATGGAAGAAACCGTAGAAAAAATATTGGGGCTGACAATATGAAATTCCGGCCGTGTATTGACATCCATAACGGAAAAGTAAAGCAGATTGTCGGCGGCAGTTTATCTGACCGGGGAGATTTTGCGGAAGAAAATTTTGTATCGGAATGGAGTGCCGCGGATTATGCAAAGCTCTACCGGAGGAACGGTGTTTACGGCGGTCATATCATCCTGTTAAACGGAAAAGACAGCGAGTATTATGCGGCGGATATCAGTCAGGCAAAAGCGGCATTGGAGGCATTTCCGGGCGGAATGCAGATCGGCGGAGGCATTACGGATGAAAACGCAGGAATTTTTTTAGAATCAGGAGCAAGTCATGTGATTGTGACCTCGTTTGTATTTTCGGAGGGGGAGATTCGCTGTGATCGTTTGAAAAGTCTTGCAAATATGGTTTCCAAGGATAAGATCGTATTGGATTTAAGCTGTAAAAAGAAAGACGGGGAGTATTATATTGTAACAAACCGGTGGCAGGTGTTTACGAAACAGAAGCTGAACCGTAAATTATTGAAAGAATTATCCGGATACTGTGATGAATTTTTGATTCATGCCGCCGATGTGGAAGGCAGACGGAACGGACCGGATAAGGAGTTGATTCGTTTGTTATCAGACAATGTTTCGATTCCCGTCACCTATGCCGGAGGAATTGCATGTTGGGACGATATCACAGTTATAAAGGATATCAGCGGCGGAACATTGGATTTCACGATTGGGAGCGGATTGGATTTGTTTGGCGGCGGTCTGTCCTTCGAGGAAATTGTTGCAAAATATTAAGTAAATAATAAAAAATACAAAGTTCGTAATATCCTATAAGCCGGATAAATACGGACTTTTTTCTTGTCCGGCAGGCAGAAAAAAATATTTTTTTCAAAAAACCCTTGCTTTTTTAAGAAGTTGTGTTATAATTGTTACATAAGTGTTACATAAATATTGAAAGTATTACAGAGAGGAAAATTATGAAAACGAGTAAAATAGCTGCGGCTGCCATGATCGGAATATGCTTGATGTTAGTATTCGGTGCAGGCAGTAAAGCGGCAAGTAAGGGTTACACCAATCAAGATTTAAAGATACTGTCATGTATTATTTTTACAGAGGCAGGAAATCAAGGATATTCAGGAAAG
>DBDL01000136.1:50473-56674 GCA_002293545.1 Lachnoclostridium sp. UBA933
GGAGTAGTATACCAGAGAAACCAATTTGCACCGGTACGTTCCGGCAAATTAAGAAGTGAACTGAAACGCTACCAAAGAGGAAGCTACAAACACGGAGCGAGGGGGAAATGCATGAAAGCGGCAAAAGCCGCCCTGGAGGGGAAAAATTACATAACCAGCAGAGGGAAAAAAATAACCTTGAAAAAATTTCGTTTCTTTAACAGGCACTTGTCACGTGCAAGACTGCGTATCGGTGCCCACGATTTTAAATAGTATTCAGCACGATTGTGTGGGGTGTCCGCACAGGGATAAATACCGGTGGAGTAATTCCATCGGTATTTTAAAATTATTCTTTTCTAAAGTCATTTAATATGGTATGATAGAAAAGGCGGGAGTTATTTATCAGGATTGGAGATTATTATGGACATTGAAACGGATCATGTTTCAAAGAACTTTATTGAACGGGAAATTGACAAAGATTTGGAAAACGGGACATATCAAAACATCATTACGCGTTTTCCTCCGGAACCTAACGGTTATCTGCATATCGGACATGCAAAATCCATTTTATTAAATCATGGTTTTTCCAAAAAATATCACGGAACGTTTCATTTGCGTTTTGATGATACAAATCCACAAAAAGAAAAGATTGAGTTTGTGCAGTCCATGTTGGAAGATGTGAACTGGCTATGCGGGGAAAAAATAGAAAACGTATTCTATGCGTCGGATTATTTTGAACAGATGTATGAATTGGCGGTAAAATTAATCGAAAAAGGAAAAGCATACGTGTGTGATCTTACGGCGGATCAAATCCGTGAATACCGGGGTACCTTGACGGAACCGGGAAAAAACAGCCCGTACAGGGAACGGAGCATTAAAGAAAATCTGGATTTATTCCGACGTATGAAAGAGGGGGAGTTTCCGGACGGTGCGAAATCGCTTCGTGCAAAAATTGATATGTCCGCCGGGAATATCAATATGCGTGACCCGATTATCTACCGTATTGCACGTATGACGCATCACAATACAGGTGACCGGTGGTGTATTTATCCGATGTATGATTTTGCCCATCCCTTGGAGGACGCGATTGAGGGAATCAGTCATTCGCTTTGTACGATGGAATTTGAGGACCACAGACCATTGTATGAATGGTTTGTAAATGAGTGTGGGTTTGAAACAAAGCCAAGGCAGATTGAATTTGCCAAACTGTATCTGACCAACGTCATTACCGGAAAACGATATATCAGAAAATTGGTTGAGGACGGGATTGTAGACGGATGGGACGATCCCCGTCTGGTATCCGTCGCCGCATTGCGCCGCCGCGGATTTACACCGGGATCAATCCGTAAGTTTATTGAGCTGACGGGTATTTCCAAGGCAAACAGCTCGGTGGATTATGCGATGCTTGAATACTGCATAAGGGAAGATTTAAAGATGACATGTCCCAGGATGGCGGCAGTTCTCGATCCGGTGAAATTAGTGATTACGAACTATGATGAAAATAAAACAGAATATCTTGAGGTGGCAAATAATCAGGAAAATGAAGAAATGGGAAGCCGTAAGGTGCCGTTTTCGAGGGAATTGTATATTGAACGCGAGGATTTTAAGGCGGAACCCCCGAAAAAGTATTTCCGTCTTTATCCCGGAAACGAAGTGCGTCTTATGAATGCCTATTTTGTAACATGCACGGATTATAAAACAGATGCCGAAGGGAATGTAACGGAGGTTTATTGTACTTATGATCCCGAAACCAAGAGCGGAACCGGTTTTACCGGACGAAAGGTAAAAGGTACGATACACTGGACGGAGGCAAAAACCGCAGTTCGTGCCGAGGTACGCCTGTATGAAAATATCGTAGATACCGAAAGTGAAGAATTCAAGAAACAGGGGATATATAATGAGGACGGTTCCGTCAATCTGAATGAAAATTCTTTGATTATCAGGAAAGACTGTTGTCTGGAGCCGGCACTGGCGAAAGCGAAGCCGGGAGATAAGTTTCAGTTTCTGCGCAGCGGGTTTTTCTGTGCGGACAGCAAAGACAGCACGAAGGAACATCTGGTCTTTAACAGGGTTGTATCCTTAAAAAGTTCATATCGTCCGGGAGTATAGCATAAAACGATAGGGTAAGTATACCGGGCAGACCGGGAACATGTTTGGCTTGTAAATGATAATGCATATTAAAAAATGGAGGTTTCTTATGGCAGGCTTATTTGGAGATTTGGAGAAGTTTGGTTTAAAAGGTGTTGAAAAAATGGATGTTTTTGATGCTTCAAAGGCAGAGAAAAAGGGGAATGACGGGAAGGATGAAAAGAAGAAGGAAATATCGGAGGAAGAACTGCTTTTTGACAAGACCTATGAGTGTCCCGTGTGCGATTATGAGTTTAAGAGCAAGATGATACGGACCGGAAAAGTGAAGCTGGTCAGCTCGGATATTGACTTACGGCCGGTCTATCAAGGTGTGGATTGTTTGAAATACGACGCTATTATGTGCCCAAGATGCGGATATACGGCACTCAGCCGGTATTTTTCATTTATTATGGCATCCCAGGCGAAAGCAATCAAAGAAACGATTTCACAATCCTTTGTAAATCCGGAAGGTGAAATGCAGACATATAGTTATGACGTAGCGATTGCACGCCATAAATTAGCTTTATTAAATACCGTCGTAAAAAAAGCAAAGAACAGTGAGCGGGCGTATGTTTGCCTAAAGCTTAGCTGGCTGCTGCGAGGCAAACGGGAAGAAATACTGAAATCGGAAAATCCGGATAAAGATGAAACAGAGCAATTGAAGAAAGACGAACTTGAATGCATCCAAAATTCTTATGAGGGATTTATCGCCGCTTTTTCTGCGGAAGTGTTTCCGATGTGCGGGATGGATCAGTATACGGTAATGTTTTTGGTTGCGGTTATGTCGTTTAAAATCGGAAAACGGGAAGAAACCATGCGCTGGATTTCCGAAATTATGATTGCCAAGGACGCACCGTCAAGAATTAAGGATAAAGCAAGGGATTTGAAAGATCTTGTCGTGAAAGAACGGAAGAAATCAGCAGACTGAAAAACACAGAAAAAGTGAGATAAAAGAAGTGTAAAGAAGTATAACGGATAAATAAGAGTGAATACAAGAATTTGACAAAGTATGAAAGGTTTGCATTATAAGCCATTCTTTACTAAGATAGAACGCAGATAGTTAGCACTCGTTAAAGTTGAGTGCTAACAAAATCTTGTATAAGACATTATACGTATCAAAAGAAGCTGGATGGCGGAATGGAGGAAAATATGAAGTTAGTACCATTGGGTGACAGGATTGTTCTGAAACAATTACAGGCAGAGGAAACAACCAAAACAGGTATCGTATTGCCGGGACAGGCTCAGGAGAAGCCGCAGCAGGCAGAAGTGGTTGCTGTCGGACCGGGAGGAGTATGTGACGGTAAGGAAATTAAAATGGAAGTCAAAACAGGGGATAAGGTTATTTATTCAAAATATGCCGGCACAGATATCAAGCTGGAAGACGAAGAATTTGTAATCGTAAAGCAAAGTGACGTTTTAGCAATTGTTCAGTAACAAAACGAAACATCAGTAATCAATCATTTAGGAGGGAAATATATCATGGCAAAAGAAATCAAGTACGGTGCGGAGGCAAGAGCGGCATTGGAATCAGGAGTGAATCAGCTGTCGGATACTGTACGTGTTACACTTGGACCAAAAGGAAGAAATGTAGTATTGGATAAATCATTCGGAACTCCGTTAATTACAAACGACGGCGTTACGATTGCAAAAGAAATTGAACTGGAAGACGTGTTTGAAAATATGGGGGCACAGCTTGTTAAGGAAGTGGCAACCAAAACAAACGACGTAGCCGGTGACGGAACAACGACAGCAACGGTTTTGGCACAGTCGATGATTCATGAAGGAATGAAAAACCTTGCAGCCGGTGCAAATCCGATCGAGCTGAGAAAAGGCATGAAGAAAGCAANNCGGCAGGCGCCAATCCGATTATATTGAGAAAAGGGATGCGGAAAGCGACGGATTGTGCGGTAGAAGCAATCCAAAATATGAGTTCGGCATTAAACGGAAAAGATCAGATTGCAAAAGTAGCGGCAATTTCGGCAGGTGATGACACCATCGGCGAAATGGTGGCAAATGCAATGGAAAAGGTTTCAAATGACGGTGTCATTACGATTGAGGAATCCAAGACCATGCAGACCGAGCTGGACCTTGTGGAAGGTATGCAGTTTGACCGCGGATACCTATCTGCTTATATGGCTACCAATATGGACAAGATGGAAGCGGATTTGGAAAATCCGTATATTCTGATTACCGATAAAAAAATCTCCAATATACAGGAAATCCTTCCTTTGCTTGAGCAGGTCGTGCAGTCCAGTGCGAAAATGCTCATTATTGCGGAAGATGTGGAAGGAGAAGCACTGAGTACATTAGTATTAAATAAGCTTCGCGGAACATTTAATGTCGTAGCGGTAAAGGCACCGGGGTATGGTGACCGCAGAAAAGAAATGCTTCAGGATATCGCGATTTTAACCGGCGGAGAAGTCATTACGGAAGAATTGGGGCTTGATTTAAAAGAAACAACATTAGAGCAATTAGGCCGTGCAAAATCCGTCAAGGTTCAAAAAGAAAATACAATCATCGTAGACGGTGAGGGTGAAGCTTCCGAGATTGAAGCCAGAGTCGCACAAATCAAAAAGCAAATCGAAGAAACAACTTCTGAGTTTGACCGGGAAAAATTACAGGAACGTCTTGCAAAACTGGCAGGCGGAGTTGCCGTTATCCGTGTCGGCGCGGCAACCGAAACGGAAATGCAGGAAAGCAAGCACCGTATGGAAGATGCACTCGCAGCAACACGTGCGGCAGTAGAAGAGGGAATCATTGCAGGCGGCGGATCCGCATATGTTCACGCGACCAAGGAAGTGGAAAAATTGATGGAAAACGCAGAGGGCGATGAAAGAACAGGAATCTCCATTATATTGAAAGCACTGGAATCACCGCTTCGTACCATCGTTGATAATGCCGGTTTAGAGGGTTCGGTTATTATCAATACCGTGAAAAATTCCGAAGTCGGAGTAGGGTTTGACGCATTAACCGAAAACTATGTAAATATGGTTGAAAACGGAATTTTGGATCCGGCGAAAGTAACAAGAAGCGCTCTTCAAAATGCAAACAGCGTCGCTTCAACATTATTAACAACCGAATCCGTAGTTGCGAATATTAAAGAAAACGAACCGCCTATGCCGGCAGGAGCACCGGGCATGGGGATGATGTAAAAGAATCGGAACGGCATGGTTACTGTTCATGCTGACAGAATCAAATCCGGTGTACGGGAATGTACACCGGATTGAGATTCATATATACGAAAGCGGCGGAGGCACATACTGTTTTCGGGCAGGGACCCTGTAGCGGAAGGTGAAAAGATGAACGAATTATATGCGGAAGCAAATGCAAAACGAAGAACCACACAGGGAGTCATCGTATTAAAAGGTATAGCAATACTGATTGTTTTTCTTGTTTTTA
Source organism: Lachnoclostridium sp. UBA933 (assembly GCA_002293545.1). GTDB lineage: Bacteria > Bacillota > Clostridia > Lachnospirales > Lachnospiraceae > UBA933. The sequence goes on from DBDL01000136.1 coordinate 55,979, forward strand.
TTGCTTCATTCTTTCTTCCGGGCGGGTTCATGCGGCTGGGGATGTTGATCGGCGGTCTGCTGCTTATTTTTATAATCTGGTACTGGCCGAGATTCAATGTCGAGTGGGAATATATTTTCTGTGACGGTCAGTTGGATTTTGATATGATTATGGGCGGACAGAAACGGAGAAATCTTCTCAAGATTGAGATTGAAGAAGCCTCCCTGATTACAAGGGCGGATGCTCCCAAAATGGAGAAGTACCGTCAGTTAAACGTTAAGGATTATACATCTTTGGGAGAAGATGCCAGCGTATACGGTATCGTAATAAAAAAAGAGCAGGAAGAGATGCTGATTTTGTTTGAGCCAAGCCGTAAGATGCTGGAAATGATGAAACAGAAATGTCCGAAGATTGTGGAACTATAGGAAACGACATAAAAACTTTCACAAAAAACTTGCAAAAAACCAAATTATATAGTATGATATCAAATGTTGACTGGTCCGTTGGTCAAGCGGCTAAGACGTCGCCCTCTCACGGCGAAAACAGGGGTTCGATTCCCCTACGGACTGTTTATTCTTTTATAGAATAGCTCAACCCCTAGAACATGCCAAAATCTGCGTACAATTGTGGATTTTGGCATTTTTTTGATGGAAAAATCCGATGGACTTTCCTTCATTTTTTTCAAAAAACAGTGCTTTTATTCTCCTGCGAAAAATG
>DBDL01000131.1 GCA_002293545.1 Lachnoclostridium sp. UBA933
CCAACTAACCAGTCATGCCGTCCGGATCCTTGAACGGCTTCAGATCTATTACTTTTATCGTCAAACCCGCTTCCTTGCAAATCGGAATTGCCCGAAGCGCGGCTTTTACACCCGCCCCGTCGCTGTCATAGCACAGGTATACCAAATCCGAATACCGCTTCAAAAGACTGCTGTGCTGACTTGTAAGGGAGGTACCGAGCGAAGCCACGGTATTGGTAAATCCTGCTTGATGCAAGGCAATGACATCCATATACCCCTCGCATAAAATCAATCCCGCCGCCGGTTTGCCGTGGACAAAGTTCAATCCGTATAGGTTTCTGCTCTTATCAAATATCAATGTTTCCGGGGAGTTAAGATACTTCGGCATTCCCTCCCCCATTACCCTGCCTCCGAACGCAATTACTTTGCCGCTGCGGTTCATAATCGGGAATACGATACGGTTCCAGAATTTATCATATACCCCTTTCTTTTCGTGATAGGTAAATAACCCTGTCTGTTTCAGCAGATCATCTTCATATCCTTTCTTCCGCATGTATGGATAAAGACCGCCCGATACATGTGCGTATCCCAGTCCGAAACCGCGAATCGTATCCTCCTGCAGCTTTCGGTTTTGCAAATATTCCCTAGCGGCTTGTCCTCTTTCTGATTTGAGAAGCGCATAATAAAATTTGGCAGCTTCTTTATAAATCTCCAGTATTTTATCCCGAATATCCCTCTTAATCTTTTCTGCATCTCCGTTTGTCTGTTTCGGAAGCGCCATGCCTGCCCGGTCTGCCAATTGCTCTAACGCTTCCACAAACGTCAGATTTTCATATTCCATCAGAAAGGTAAATACATTCCCCCCTGAACTGCAGCCGAAACAATAATACATCTGCTTCCCCGGACTAACGGAAAAGGATGGTGTTTTTTCGTTATGAAACGGGCAAAGACCTACATAATTGCTCCCGTTCCGCTTCAGATTGACATAAGAGGATATGACGTCGATAATATCGTTTCGTCCGCGGACTTCTTCAACAAAGTCTTCCGAATAATACATATCAGCCGCTCCCTTCGTTTGCTGCCGCTTTTACTTCTGCCGCTCAGCCCATCCATTTCTTTGGTATCATAAGATTTTCAAATGTAGTGATTGCATACCGGTCCGTCATACCGGCAATAAAGTCACCGACAATCCTTGACGGTTCTTCCTCTGACCGCTCCATCAGCCGGATATACTCTTCCGGCATTTCGTCCGGATGCCCCAGATAATATTCAAATAATTTTTCCAGCATATTTTCCGCGCGGGCTTCTTCTGATTTTGCGTGGGGATTAAGATATACGTTTTTAAACATATAATCTCTCAGTGCAGAAAATGCCTCCTTTGTCTGTTCGGACATATGTATCTGTCTTTTGTCCCTGCTGTTTGTAATAATATCATGAATCAATGTATTCAGACGTTCTTTTAAAGTATATCCCAAGATTTCTTTATAGGAATCCGGAATATCGTCCTCGGTAATGATGCCGGCACGTACTGCGTCATCAATATCCGAATTCACATACGCAATTTTATCGCAGAAACGGACGATATCACCTTCCAGCGTCATTGGTTTCCCCGACGTCTTATGATTTAATATGCCATCCCGTACTTCCTTGGTCAGATTAAGACCTTCTCCGTTTTTTTCAAGTATTTCAACGACACGCACACTTTGAACATGATGTTGAAACCCTCCCGGACAAACACGGTCTAGGGCGCGCTCTCCTGCATGACCAAACGGAGTATGCCCCAAATCATGCCCCAACGCAATCGCCTCTGTTAAATCTTCATTCAACATAAGTGCCTTGGCAATGGTCCTCGCATTTTGAGATACTTCCAACGTATGGGTAAGACGGGTTCGGTAATGATCGCCTTCCGGCGACAGAAAAACCTGTGTTTTCTGTTTTAAACGGCGAAAAGATTTGCAATGCAAAATACGGTCGCGGTCACGCTGATAAACCGGACGTATATCACATTGTTCTTCAAAGATATCCCGTCCCTTTGATTGATTGCTGAAAGCGGCAAAGGGACTGAGTATTTTGTATTCTCTTTGTTCTTGTTCTTCACGAATTGTCATAATATTCCTTTATGTAATGGAAACACCGATCGATTTATACAACAAGCTCATATTAATAGATTTCAACAAGTTTGACTTATTTCCTTTATTTTTTTTGACTTTTCGGCGGTGGATTCCATTCGCTGTTGACAGCGGCAGTCATCTGCTCTAAAATAAAGCTTAAAAGTGCGGAAGCTGCGGCTGCGAACTTGATCCTTTGTATAAAAGGGCATTGATTTAATGATATCCGGAAGAATGGAGGGGGAATTGTTATGGCTCGTACAGAACGGTCATGGAATACCGACTTTCAAGCATATATGGACATGATTGTAAATCATCCAAATTATATAGGGCTGCCAATAGAACGCAAGCGTGACGGTTCTCTATCTTGGATTGCTACTGCACAGAGTAAAATCGGGAAAGCCCGAAAGCAGTGGGCAGAAGATAAGGCGCAGGAACTTGGTTTTATTATTCAACCCGGAGTATATGCTCAAGTTATGCGCGAAATACATCCTTCAAAAGAACACGTTTGCCAAATATGTGGTTCTCGTATGTCGATTTATTATCATTACCCAAGTGTAAACTTTCTCAAAACAATTAAACGAGAATTTGCGCTTGAATTTACCGAATACGACCATATCAGCGATATTTGGGAGCAGCTTCTCAACAGCGGTGTTAGTGATGATAAAATCCGTGTGTTCCTCAAACGAAAATTTGAAATACAAGACATTACTGGCAAGAGTAAAGACGATATCATTGCCGTTTGCGAACGCAAGTGCCGCGAAAACGGGAAAAAGTTACTCAGTCCCGGTGCTATGTCAAATTTCCCTGACCGATATGATGGTTTTCATACATACAACCGTTGCTGCCGGGCATCGCAGGACACAGGACGTTCTGCCGAAAACTTGAAGAGCTACACTAAAGATCGTCGTGCTTATGAATACTGGAGCGATGGAAATATCCACGCTGCCGATATGTTTATGGGAAGCAGCTTTTTCAAAGGCAGAAGCGCAGATCATATAGGACCTATTTCATTAGGGTTTGTACACGACCCACATTACCTCCGTCCTATGACCAGCAGTGATAATTCAACAAAACGTGACCATCTGTTAGTAGAAGATATTGACACCATTCTCTCTATTGAAGCGGAAACAAAGGTGTCTGCTATGTCATGGTACTCCGTTAAAATCTGGAAATTCATCAAAGAAAATTTTAAGATGTATCCTCATCGTGTTGATTCCTTTTATCGCAATATGCTAAAACAAAATATGGCGAATTTTATGTTTATCCTCTCGTCTATAATTAATATCCCCGATAAGTGCGGACGAAATTTCCTCATAAAGGAATTTATTGAACCAAAATATAAAAAGTTTTTTCTTCATACCTATGAATTTGATGAATATGGAAACATTATTAGCTCAACTCCTCGCCGTTTCACAGAACGAAGCAACAATGAAATTGAGCGTTTTGCACGCATCGCTTTTGATGCCGTAAATGATTATGATAAAAAGAGCAATCGGCATTTATTTCCCGACCTTACACCCCAAGAAATTGCAAATGTAAAAGAACTCTGCAAAAACATCAGCACAGGAGGTCAGGTCGGTAGTCTGTCTTGCCATGAGCAAATGAAGGACCTTGTACGCCTTATCGAGAATCGCCTTATCTTAGCAGAAATAATAACTAAACTAAATCTGTAGTATTTGCTAGGGGGTGTCCATCTGACAGAAAGCAGTTTTCAGACACGCCCTAATTTTGTATCAGAGGAAATGCTATTTAGAAACTCTTCCTGTGAAATTTCCTCTTTTAACATTGCAACATAATCAGATACTGCGGTGTTCCTGTATTTCACGTTATCCCCGCACCCAACATTTTCTAAATCCGAAATAGTCATGCGGGCTGTTATTTGCAAATCCTCATCTGTAGTTATGGGGGCAGGGTAAAGTTCGCTCGGTTGTACATCTAAGTCTTTATGGACGCATATAATAATAACGCGCTTTCTTTTTTGGGGCACAGCGAATAAATGTGTCTGTAAAAGTTGTCCCTCGGTTTCGTATCCAATATCAGAAAACATATCGTGTATTAAGCGATATGTCGCTCCGCCTTGAAAAGTCATCAGTCCCTCCACATTTTCAAAAACCACAATTTTGGGCTTTACCCTCTCTACTATGATGATAAAATCTTTAAACAACTGATTGCGTGGGTCATCAGAAAGCCTGTGTCCGGCCATTGAAAACCCTTGGCAAGGTGGTCCCCCGCATATTAAATCAACGTTTCCGGTAAGGGCGGTTTTAATTATGCGTTCTTTAATATCGTCTTGCGTAATATCACCGCACAGGACAGGTATTTCGGGATTATTAGCTTTTAATGTTAAACAGGCAGACTGTTCAATATCTGTGCTTAATATAGATTTTATCCCCGCTTGCTTAAAGCCGACCGTCATTCCGCCTGCCCCGCAAAATAAATCTATAGAACGTTCACAACCCATTACATCAACCAGTTTTCTGGCTATTTGATACGCAAAAAGCGGAGGCAGGGCGTTACCTACTTGATTAAGAAGCTGTGCCTTGTTCCCGCAAAAAAGGTACGAGTCGGGAAAGGCTTGAAACCTCCCTGCTTCACGCACAGACAGAACCCTGTCATGGATAGGATGAATATATGTACCATTACCCGGACGGCTGAAATATGTTGTAATTGTGTAACTGGGCTTTTCATAATCAATACGTCCATATAATGTGGTACGTCCTCCGGTTTGAGCTATACGTTCCAATCGTTTGGATTTTGCTATTGTTTCGTCTGGTATATTTTTCCAATTTCCTCCTTGCGGAACAAAACGAACCATCTCTAAGTCTAAATCGCTTAATTTGAAAGTGGTGTGGTTCAGCACTTCACCGCGCTTTTGACGTTCTTGTTTTTCAGCAACGACCGTAATAACTTTTTGATCGAATGCAGTTGTATCAGGAAGTGCAGCAAAATCCACTTCCTGTTTTTTTTCAGTTAATCCAAATGCTTCACTGACCAACTCGTCAATTTTATCAAGGAGCATTGTTCGGCTCTGGTCGGCAAGATATTCTTTGACTAAATCAGAAATATCTTGCTTACGTTCATAGTTCACAGGGACAGGAAAGCTATCAATTTCATAATTGTTTATATGGTTATTACTGCTTTGCAATTTGAAATACCAGTTCATTATACTCGAATTTAATAAACCGAGCATAAAGTAAAGGTCAATGTCATGTTTATTATTTTGTATGGTTATAAAATTACACGAATTACCCAACACAGAATTCCGTGGCGCAACAGCAAAGGTTAAACGACGTCCTTTTGACATATTTGCGATTTGTTGGCATATGAGCCGTTCGCCGTCAACAAAACTACGCTTTGTGCTTTTATACACAAATTCAGGTGCAACATAATCACTTGACGGAATGCCAGTCAAATGATAAAAGCCAATATTCCGCCCCCGCAACAGAGGGTAATCAGTGTTTTCAGAAACGATACTATTTTTATTTGTGGTGAGGTCAAGTTCTCCTCTCATGTTGATTATAAAAGATAGCTCCTCAATTGTCGGAAAGAATTTAAGTTTTTGCAGCTTTCGGTATTCTGATTGCTCTAACACAAGAATTGCGTGTCCTAGACTTATATCTACTGCTTTTTCCGTTTCGACCGTCATCGTCTTTGACTGTGGAGTTCCATAAAACTGTAAAATCTCAATAGTGTTTGATTTTACAGCTTTATGGATAAGCAAAGCACACAAGGCTTGCTGAGCGTCCACAACTGGACTTTCCTCTCCAATGGTTTTAATTGACTTGATTGCACTGGTTTCAAAAATCCTTTTGCGAAGATGTTTGCAAGTTTTATCGGTCAAAATTGACGATGGTATCAGCAAAGAAACGATTCCTTTTTCTGCGGCATATCGCTCTATGATTTCCTCGACAAAAAACTTGTAAATATTATTAACGCCGTTTACAGAATATTTTAATATATTTGAGGCTTGCTTTTTTACAGCAGAATACTTCGTCTTATCCGTTTCATACTCTTCTTCTGAACGATAACGTGAACGCTCCGCTTTTAGGTTTTTATACGGAGGGTTTGTAACAACAATATCAAAACCGTTTCTTAGATCGGTTCCAAAAACCGTATCAATAGATACGTATTCAGGTTTTTGACTTTCAAGATTAAACAATAATCCTCCGCCAATATGCGTATCAAAATAAATATCATCAAGATAAATGCCGAATAAAAACATTGTTAATTCTCTAAGCGAAGCACGATAAGATTCTAAAGCCTGCTCGTTTATATCGCAGACATATATATTATTTAACATACAGCGATATTGTTCTCTTGTAAAACCAAGGTGTGCCGCATTCTCAATATATGCAAAGATAAAACTTCCTTCGCCTACACAAGGTTCTAAAAACCGTAAATCATATAATTGGGAACGCTTTTCAGACGGCAAACTTTGGATGAGTTCTTTCATCATGATATTCGCCAGTTCGTGAGCCGTGTAAAAACTGCCCGTCTGCTTGCGGCGTAAAGACGGCATTGTTCTGTCTATATTACGCTCCCCAATAGTTATGGGAGCAGGTTCTGTTAATGTAGAAGCCACTTGATCACCTCCAAGCTATGATACCCATTTAGTATGTCATAACTTAGCAGCGATGTCAAGAGACAATATTTTTGAGACTAACACTCACAGGAAGCTATTGTATCACATGCCAGTACATAACACAATGAACATATCATCTCGGAAAAATAACCATAATCGTCGTCCCCTTCCCCTCTTTGCTCACTACTTTGATCCTCGCATGGTGCAGCTCACACACATGTTTCACAATCGCCAGACCCAGACCGGTTCCTCCGGTTGCTTTTGACCTGCTTTTATCTACGCGGTAAAACCGCCGGAAAATATCCTTATGGTTTTCTTCGGGAATACCGATACCCGTATCTTTTACATTCAGGCAGATATCATCATCCCTTTCCGAAAAGGACACTTTCACGCTGCCTCCCATATAATTATACCGGATTGCGTTGTCACACAGATTATATATCAATTCCGCAATCAATTTCCGTTCACCGTAAACCATTACATCATCCTTTCCCTCCATATGCAATGTAACCTGATGGTTTTCCGCAGACAATTCCAGTGAAGACAGGCATTCACGGACAACACCGGAAATGGGGAATTTCTCGAAGCTATATGTGATACCGGAGTCCTCCAGTTCGGACAGCTTCATAATATCCGCAATCAAGGTCATCATTCTTTTGGACTCCGAATGGATTCGTCCGGCAAATTCTTTGATATCTTTTGATTTGACAAAATCGGACTCCATCAGTTCCGCATATCCGGATATAGATGTAAGCGGCGTTTTTAGTTCATGTGATATATTTGCCGTAAATTCTGTCTTAATATTTTCAATTTCTGCCCGTTCCTTAATTGACTGGGCAAACGGTTCCAATTCGGGATACGGGGCGGAGGTATTGCCTTTTGCCATTTCCTCCATTGGTTTTATAATCCTTTTTGTCAGGCTGCGTGACAGAAAAAAACAGAGGACGTAAACAAAAAAAGCCACTAACATAATAAATGGCAGTACGGTAAGATATGTTTTATTTAAGGCATCGCTTTCAAGCGCAATACGAAGCACCTTTCCCTGACCGATTTCCATCGCATAATAATGCGTCATTTTTCCTGCCGTATCGGATTTTCGTGTTACTTTTGAGATTCGTCCGTCCTTTGCCGAAATCACTTCTTCCCTGTCCGCATGATTTTCCATGCGGCTTATGTCCATGCGGCTGTCAAATAAAACAGTCCCGTCATGATCAATCATTGTAACACGGTAATAGTTATTGACACTCCCGCTCATATCACGCAGCTTATCTAAGTCCGTTCCCGCACAGGAAAAAATCTTCCCTGTTTTTTCTAACTGTTTCCAGACCTCCGTTTCACTAATTTGATAAAAGCTTGCCGTGATAAGAACTGCCGTTAATACCGTGGCAACCAGACCGACCAGATACATCCTGAGATTTATCTTATTTTTCATACTTAATGAAACCAGTGCAGTGTATTCATTTCATCATACCGTACACTAACCCCTTTCCCTGCTTATTTTATATCCAACGTTGCGTACCGTCTTGATATGATTTCCCGAATCCCCTAATTTTTTCCGTAATGTTTTAATATGCATATCCACTGTACGGCTTTCTCCCTCATAATCAAACCCCCATACCCTGTCCATAAGTTTCTCCCTGGACAGTACGATATCTATATTCGCCAGTAAATATTTTAATAGTTCGTATTCTTTATACGTAAGATCCACCGTCTTTTTTTTCACCTTGACCGAATGCTTGGCATCGTCAAGCGCGATTTCCTCAAATTGATACTTTGCCGGGGAAACTTCCGGCTGTAGTCTGCGTAACAGAGCCTTGACACGTGATACCAGTTCCATAATCCCAAACGGTTTGGTAATATAATCATCCGCACCCATATCCAAACCTTTTACTTTATCAATTTCCGATGATTTTGCCGTAACCATAATAATCGGGATTTTTTTTGTTTCCTGATTGATACGTAACCGCTTGAGTATTTCCAATCCGCTTTCACCCGGAAGCATAATATCCAATATAATCAGTTCCGCACTTTCTTTCTTCAAAGCACTAAACAGCGCACTGCCGGTTTCAAACCCCTGAACCCGATAACCGCTGTTTTGTAAGGCGTATTCTTCTAAATCCTGGATATTTGTATCGTCCTCCACAATAAAAATCATCCAATCACCATTTCCTTACCATTCAAGCCGCTAATATCCTGCTTATCAAATCACTAATATCTTACCAATCAAGTCGCCAATATCCTGCTTATCAAATCACACGCTCATCCTTATGCACTCCCGTGATGGAAAAAACAACCCATTCACTTATATTCTCAGCGTGATCGCCGATACGCTCAAAATACTTGGCAATCATGAGTAAATCCAGAACTTGCTCTCCGTTTTCCTTGTCCATAACGACAGCATTGGCAATCGCATGTTTTACTTCAACAAATAAATTATCTACAATATCATCCATATCGGCAACCTGGTCAGCAAGCTTTAAATCCTCGCTAAGGTATGCATTCATACATTTATCCAGCATTTTTGTCGTTGTTTCTGCCATTTTCATTAAACAATCCAATATATCCTGATACTCAATTTTATTAAGTATCAGAACGATTTCCGATATATCGGCGGCATGATCACCGATCCGCTCCATATCCGTCACCATTTTCAATGCGGAAGAAACCCTCCGTAAATCTCCTGCCACCGGGGTTTGCTGTAAAAGTAAATGCAGACAGGCAGACTCAATCTCCTTTTCTTTGTGATCAATGATAGAATCCGCATCAATGATTTCTTTTGCCTTCTCTTTGTCCATTGTCTTTAATGCTTCAATGGCATTATGAATGGCATCTTGAATAAGTATTCCCATCTGATGCAGGCTTTTATTTAATTCTTCAAGCTGCTTGATAAAAAGTTCTCTCATTATCCGAACCTCCCTGTAATATATTCTTCGGTCTTATTATTTCTGGGATGTGAAAAAATCTCCGTCGTCTGATTACACTCAATCATTTCCCCGAGGAGGAAAAATGCCGTTGTATCCGATATTCTTGCCGCTTGCTTCATGTTATGTGTGACGTTCGCAATCGTATATTCTTTTTTCAGTTCTTCTGCCAGTTCCTCTATTTTCAATGTGGAGATCGGATCCAGCGCACTGGTCGGCTCATCCATCAAAAGCACCTTGGGTTTTACTGCCAAGGCCCTTGCAATACATAATCTCTGCTGCTGTCCCCCGGATAAACCAAGTGCACTTTTTTTCAGCCGGTCCTTTAGCTCCTCCCATATGGCTGCTTTGTTCAAGGCGTCCTCTACGATATCATCCAAATCCTTCTTTTTCCGTATCCCGTGTGTCCGGGGTCCGTATGCAACGTTGTCGTATACACTCATCGGAAACGGATTAGGTTTTTGAAAGACCATTCCTACTTCCTTACGTAGTATGTTTACGTCATAATCCTGATAAATATTTTTTCCCTCTAAGAGGAACTCCCCTTCGATTTTACACCCCTCCACCAAATCATTCATGCGGTTGATGCTTTTCAGCAACGTGGATTTCCCGCAGCCGGAAGGTCCGATCAATGCGGTAATTTCATGTTTCGGGATGTTCATATTTATATTCTTCAGTGCCTTAAAATCATTGTAATGTAAATCTGCGTTTTTAATCTCTATGATGTTTTCCATTGGCATCTCCTTGCTATCACGCCAGACAATGCATTCATTCCGATAACAATAACGATCAATACCACTGCCGTTGCGTATGCTTGTTTTGTATAAAGCCCTTCCCCAATCAATACATATAAATGAACTGCCAGCGTTCTTCCCGATGAAAATAACCCGTCCGAACCCGGAATATTGGCAACGGTTCCCGCCGTATAAATAAGCGCCGCTGTTTCTCCGACGATTCTTCCCATGGCTAATACAATCCCGCTTAAAATACCGGGTACCGCCGAAGGCAGAATCACAATAAATACCGTTCGTAATTTCCCCGCTCCAAGTCCGAAGCTTCCTTCCCTGAAAGAATCCGGAACTGCCAGCAGCGCTTCCTCTGTTGTCCTCATAATGATCGGAAGCACCATAATTGCCAATGTAAATGCCCCTGCCAGAATCGACAGCCGCCATCCCATTGCTGTTACAAAAAACAGCATTCCAAACAAACCGTATACGATTGACGGAATCCCCGCCAGTGTTTCTGTTGTCACCCGAATCACCTTTACAAACCGGTTTCCCCGTTTTGCGTATTCGACCAGAAAGATAGCGGAAAAAATGCCAATCGGTATGGCAATCGCCAGCGATACCACGGTCATAATAACCGTATTAATCAATGCGGGCGTCAGCGATACATTATCGGTATTATACTCCCATGCAAACAGGTCCGGCTTCAAATTCGGGATTCCCATAATCAATATATACCCCAGTATAAAAGCAATCATTAAACATGTAATTCCCGCCGCAATATGTACAATACCTTTCAAAAACACGCTGAATGTAAATCTCTTTTCTCCATTTCTTTTTCGTCCCATATTTTTCCTCTCTCACCTTGCAGAAAAGCTCTGTCAACTTCTGTTCTCGTCAGCTTCTGTACCCGTCAATTTCTGTATCCATCAACTTTTCCATCCCATCAGCTTCTGCCCTGCAGCCTTTCGTCCATCAATCGCGGAGCGAGTTCCTCTCCGCGGAACTCAGACGGGCGCATTCCTCAGCCGCCCGCTTTTTTCAGGAGTGAGAAACATAAATTGATAATCAGTATAAATACGAATAATACCACTCCTGTCGCTATCAGTACCTCCCTGTGAAGACCTGTCGCATATCCCATCTCAATAACGATATTCGCCGTCATCGTACGCACCCCTTTTAATAAATCCGACGGTATTCTTGCCTGATTTCCGGCAACCATAATCACCGCCATGGTTTCACCGATTGCACGTCCGACACCCAAAATAACAGCGGCTACGATTCCCGATTTTGCCGCGGGGATTACGACAAAAAAGATACTCCGCTCATGAGTGGCACCCAAGGCAAGCGAACCTTCATAATAGCTTTCCGGCACCGCCGTCATTGCCGAAGCGGATACGGATATAATCGTAGGCAGTATCATAATACCCAGCAGTAAAGACGCCGTCAATATACTGTTTCCGTTTCCTCCAAAAACATTGGACGTAAACGGCACCAGAACCATTAAACCGAAAAAACCGTAGATAACCGATGGAATCCCCGCCAATAAGCTAATAGCCGGATTCAAAATTTTTTTTGTTTTTCCTTTTGCATATTTGACCATATAAACCGCCGTCAGCAGTCCAAGCGGCACACCTGCAACGATTGCCCCCGCCGTAACATAAATACTGCCGAGTATCATCGGCAGTATTCCATACTCCGCAACCGCGTCGGTCGGCTTCCATTGCGTTCCCAAAAGAAACTTGAAAATACCGGCCTCACTTATTGCCGGAATGCCATTTGCAAAAAGGAAAACACAAATCAATGCCACTGCTAAGACCGATGTCAGTGCCGAAACAAAAAACAATGCCTGCATTCCTTTTTCTTTCCATTTGCTCATGGGTCATTCTCCTTCATTGTATGTACGTATTCCGCACGATATCTGGTTTCACATATCATCCCAAACAGTAACCGCACCCGTATAAATGGATTTTACCTGATCCATCGACATATCTTCTACTTCATTTTCTTTGTTTACAATCACTACGATTCCGTCAGTAGCAATAACAGTAGGTGTTACACCCTCTGCCAGTTCTTCGTCGGTCAATTCTCTGGAAGCCATGCCGATATCACAAGTTCCTTCGATTGCGGAAGTCACTCCGGTAGAAGAATCGCTTTGCTGAATATCAATCTCCGCACCCGGATTCAATGCGATATACGCTTCTTTTAGCTTTTCCATAAGCGGCGTTACGGAAGATGAACCAGCCACTACTATTTTCCCTTTTTGATCAGCCGCCGTATACGGAGTCGAATTATCAAGCTTTATGTATGTTTCTGCTTCTACTACGGCCTGACCTTCCGCACTCAGCATAAAAGTCATAAAATCCTTTGCCAAATCGGATATTTCCGCTTTTGTTACGATATGAAACGGTCTGGACACTTTATAACTGCCTGATTTGATATTCCCGACCGTTGCTTCCGCACCGTCAATTTTTACAGGTTTTACGGTGTCGTTCAACGAACCTAACGATAGATACCCAATCGAATTTTCATCTCCTGCAACTGTCGTCATCATAACGGAGGTACTTGATATCGTTACCGCTTCCGACGTCGTTTTATCCTGCTTATTTCCGTCCGCGTCTTTTTCTTCAACCCCGAACAGTTCAATAAATGCGCCTCTTGTGCCCGAACCTTCTTCTCTGGTTACTACCGAAATATCACTGGATGCATTTCCGCAGCCTGTTACCAGCAACCCAACAATCAATAAACAACAACCAAATACTTTCCATGATTTTTTCATTTTTTTCCTCCTGGGATCTCATGATATTTTTATATATTCCACTATTTTGTCTGTCTTTTGAACAGGACACCATCATCGTATCTCAATCAAGTAAAAGGGAACAGTGTCTTTGTGTAAAATTTGTGTAAAGTCTTTTCGTTTGGTACATGATGTGGTATAGTATAGTCAATACACAAACGGAGGTACGATATATATGGCTCGAACCGGAAAGAATACCTGGGCACTTTTTTTATTGTTGTTAGCGGGAGTTGTGATTGGAGGGTTCATCGGGCATTTGACAAAAAATATCAGCGGACTTTGGTGGCTGGATTACGGGAAAGTTTTTGGACTCAGTAAACCGGTTGTTTTGGATATCGGCGTTATCGTCCTGACCTTTGGTTTTACCATTAAAATAACAATTGCAAGTATTATCGGAATTGTTATCGCCGCTTTTATTTATCGGAAGATATGATGGCAGACGCGGTATTGACTGTATGTTACATCTCCGGATCGCATGAAATTGGGGAAAGAAAGTCAGACAAATAAAAAATGTATGATCAATTAAAGTTTTCCTTGATATTGTGTCAAAGATATGTTAGAATAAATAATGACACCTTTCTTCCAACGAAAAGAAAACGAATAGATCAACGATGAAAATACTTAGGAATCCGTACGAATGATTTTCCCGTCTTTCCTTAGCAGTATCATATCAAAGCCGGAAAGACTTTTATGAAGCTCTACCGCTTTTTCACTTCCCAAAGTAAAAAGTGCCGTAGATAATCCATCCGCATCGGTACTATGATCCGCGATAACCGTTACGGAAATTAAATCGCTGTTTACAGGAGCTGCTGTACGTTTATCCATGATATGATGGTAGTTTTTTCCTCCTTTTTCAAAAGACCTATCATAGCTTCCGGATGTTACAACAGCTCTGTTTTTTATTGGAATCGTATCCAAAAAGCTTCCTTTTTCCAGCGGATTTTTAATGGCAATTTGAAACGATTCTCCATTGGGTTTTGTTCCTAACGTTTTTATGTCGCCGCCCAGTGATACAATTGCTGATTTCATCCCCATATTCCGAAACAAATCAATCACTTCATCGGCGGCATATCCTTTTGCAATCCCACCCAGGTCAAGCCGCATTCCTTTATCTAACAAGACGGATTTGTCTTTACATCTGATTTTCCGGTAATCAACCAGTTTCTTCAAATTATTTCGCTCTTCTTCCTCCGGCACACGATATTCCTTACTTGTAAATCCCCATGCCTTTACAATCGGAAAAATACTGATATCAAACATCCCTCCTGTTTTTTCCGATAATTCAATGCTCTTTTTGATCAGCCGGAACGTATCTTCTGAAACTGAAATCGGCTGTCCGGAATCCGCATCATGATTAATCCGATAAATATCACTTTCCTTCCGGTTCACTGAAAACAGCTTTTCAAACTCTCTGATTTTTTTCTCTGCGGCGGCAATCGCTTTTTCTCCGTCTATATCATATACAGTCAAGTCCATAACGGTATCCATCGCAAAAATCTGTGATGTATATTTATATTCATTCTGTTTATCTGTTTTTTGCATATCACACCCAATGCAAAAGACCATGACAAATAAAATCAAAATTTTTTCTTTCATAGAATAAAACAATCCTTTCCTTTCTTACCCGGTATTTCCGAAGGACGAAACCCGCCCCGGATTATTTCCCCTGATTTTTTACATCAAGGGTGTCCGGAAAACTCACAGCCACAAAAATTCTGCCGATATAAATGATATTGATTGGATAACTGAATGCTCTTTCGGTATCCATCCCTTTTTTTGAAATCCGACGGGAGATACTCAATTTCATACTCTCTTGCCAGATTTTCACCGGTTTTCATCAGGATATCCGCATTTTTATGCGGACTGACCGACAGTGTTGTGCAAAACATAGGAAACCCTTGTGCCGCCGCCGTTTTTGCTGTTTCACGAAGACGAAGCCCATAGCAGCGTTCACAGCGTTTTCCTCCCTCCGGGATTTGCTCCATCCCTTTTACCGCATCAAAAAAATCTTCCGGCCGATAATCTGCCGGAATCCACGCGATCGGTTCTGGGAAAGGATATTCTGACAAAAAACGTTTTTCTTCCAAAATCCTTTTTTCGTATTCTTCCGGGTTTGTAATGTTAGGATTATAGAAAAAGACAGATATCCGAAAATACCGGTTCAGATATTCCAGCGTATAACTGCTGCACGGAGCACAGCAGCAATGTAATAACAGCTCCGGCTTATTTGTTAAAGAATTGATTTTATTATCTAATTCCTTTTGATAGTTTCTTTTCAGTGGCATTTTGTATTTCCTTATATTTTTTATCATGAAATCATTGGAAAAGGTTATACTGTATATTATATTAGAAAATTTTCAAACCGTAAAGGCTTGTCTTATATTTTCATAGTAATCAGAGAATAGGAATAAAATCAGGAGGAGATTATGCCGTCAATTTATACGCATCAGTTATTTGGATCCCATGTATTGAAACAGCTTCCGGAGGATATGGGAAAAACCATAAAGAAAAATATGAAATATTTTCAGATCGGTCTTCAGGGACCGGACATCTTATTTTATTATCATCCTCTCTTTAAACTGAAAGCAAACCGTTTCGGGTATAAACAGCATCATACGCCCGAAAAATATTTTCTCGAACCCATATTGCCGTACCTTCGCAAACTCGGCACCGACAGTCCGGAATATGCTTATATCCTCGGACATATCTGCCACTTTATACTGGACAGTGAATGTCATGAATATGTAAACCGCCAAGCGAAAGAACCGTCCTTTAACCATCTTGTTATGGAAATTGAATTTGACCGCTATTTGATGAAAAAAAACGGCTTGAAACCGCTCTCGTTTCCTATACATGACTTGATTCCGGGAGATCGTCATACCATCCGCACCATTTCAAATATATATAACCATTTCGGGATAACGGCAAAACAGGTCGCTTCCTCCCTAAAAGGTATGCATTTCTATAAGAAATTATTTACAACAGGCAAAACATTACGGCGTGCGGTGATTCGCCTTGCTATGAAGCTGTCTATGCATTATCGTGAATTAGAAGGTCATATGATGTCTTTAATTCCTAAATCCAATGCCGGAATTACAAATAAAGAGATGCTTTCTTCTTATAAAAACGCATTAAAGTCAGTCGTTCCGCTTATGGTTTCCTTTCATAACAGTATTTTGAGTTCCGCCCCTGTGCCGTTAGATAAGCGTTTCAGCATGGATTTTCATAATAATGCGGAATCGGCATCCTGACTCCTCCCGCTAGGTAAGCACTTATTTTTATATACAACGCAGGAATTCTTTGTATTCCTGTATTTAATGAAATACAAACCACCTGTCAACGATTTCATTCCAGGTAAATACTCCGATAACACCGTCCGGCGATAAATTAAAAAGCGTTTGAAACGCAATAATCACGCCTTTTGTGTTTTGACCAAAGATACCGTCCACCGCAATATACGGAAGCATTGGATACTTTACTCTCATATCGCTGATATACTGCTGCATAAGCCGCACATTTCTGTCGGACGCACCGATCCGCAATTCAAATCCCGGATATTCCGCGGGCTGTTCCGTATTTTTAATGCCGCGGAATACGGCGTTCATTTTGTCCCATGTATGTGTTCCGATGTTTCCGTTTGCCGTCAATCCGCATGTTTTTTGAAAACACAAAACGGACTTTTTCAAATAATCTTCTGTTTCATCATCTTTTTCCGGAGCCGGAACCGTGTTGCAGTAAAATGAAATTTTGTCCAATAACCCCTCTGCTTGTTTCTGCATTTCTTCCCGATTACCCGGAAATACTTTACGACCCGGTAAATACTCACCGATATTTTTTTCCTTTTCCTCCTCTTTCATTTTGATAAAACGATCGGCGGTCAAATAACAATAAGAAATCCGATACCATGACGCTTTCCCGACACATCCGTCCGGAATGCACAAAAATGCTTTCTGAAATTCCCTCACCGCATTTTCTGTTTCCTGATCAAAGATACCGTTTGTATTTGACACACCCGGAATTCCGGGATAATTCATACCGATTCGGTTCAGCATCAACTGTATTTTCCGTACCGGTTCTCCCCGGCTTCCCGCACGCAAAACAGAGTCCGGATAAACCGCATCTATATTTTCAAACTGTTCAATCGGAATCAGGTTGGAATTGTCCCAATAAACATTAAACATTTCATCCACCATTTTATTTATATTTTCAAATACCGGTCCGCCGTCCCGATAGTACATATCATATTTAGGTGAACTTGTAATATCAAAATCATATCCTCTGCCCTGATACCATTTTGTACAGATTCGATTTAAGGCAAATGTCACGCTTTCATGGACATCCGCCGAAAGCATATGGTATTCACTTGTCGCATAATTCTCACCGGATATTGCAATTTTCAAATAATCAATAAACGGAACTTTTATATTGGGTGCCGCCATATCCGAAGGATTCCCTAGATGAACGGTTATATATTCCGGAATCACCATCGTATTCGTTGTCTTTCCGAACACTTTGATGTTTTTATATGTATTTTTCTTTATGTTCATGCCCGGTATATTCACAGAACGGTGTACGGTTGGATGGGTTTCATAAGCAATCGGATACATTGCCACCGGAAGAATCGACGTTTGCCCGTCAACAATTTCAACTCCGTTTACTTTTACCCTTTCATATCCGTCTGCCTCCACTGTAACATTCACAATTGAATAAGCAGGCTGAAAACATTCTGTTTCCAATGTCTTATAAGTGTCCAAAGCCGCCAGCCGAATACTTTCCGTATTTCCGTTATGATCAGAAGTCACGGAAAAAAGCATATTTCCGTCTGTGTTTTGTATATTGATACAGGCACCGGGGACCGGTCTGGCACCGCTTGCCGATTTTATTTGCAGAATCAAGAATCCATATCCCAATTTATAATCACCCCAATACTATTTCTATATGAAATGACAGTTTTTTATGTCGTTTCATATAGTCATAATATATGAACGGATTGATTATCGGTGTATGGTACTGTAACAATCCTCTGGTATTTTCATAAACTGTTATAAAATATTGGAATGCATGGAGAGAAATTATAATGAATGATATGTATTCACCGATTAATTTTATAGAACGAATGGATAATATGTATCCCGAAAGCTACAAAAAAATTCTCCCTTTTGTGGAAAACATGGCAGAATCATTGAATGAAAATCAAATATATCATATGACAAATAATGACATAAATGGAATCACACGTGAAATCATACGAAAAGGAAATCTGCATGAAAATCTGCCCAGCACTTATCATGGCAATACCATCCACGATATTGTCAAAGCACTGTTATTGAAAGAATTATCGGAACGGCATAGAAGACGTCCTGACTTTTACAGTCATTCCCATCACAACGTTCATAACCATCCTATGTATCCCGACCATAACCAGAAACCCCCGCATAATATTCATTACGGCAAAGAATATTCTCATTATTAATGATATTTTTATATGAGCTGGTAAAGCCAACCTGCCGGTTCTCGCTGCGATTCAGGCATCTTCTTTTTCGATACAAATAACACACCTGTCCCCGCCGGTTTTTAC
The DNA here is from genome assembly GCA_002293545.1 of Lachnoclostridium sp. UBA933. GTDB lineage: Bacteria > Bacillota > Clostridia > Lachnospirales > Lachnospiraceae > UBA933. The sequence goes on from DBDL01000131.1 coordinate 18,694, forward strand.
ACTTTCTAATAATTGAACGGTAATTTCCTGACCAAGGATATTTTCCGTATGATGCGAAAAAGGTGCCGTTGCTGAAACCGCACCTTTTTACATGTTATTTTATCTCAAATTCCGTATATACGAAACTTATGATCCTCAACCGGCAATAAGCCTTGCAATTTCCGAATACCCGGCGCCTTTCGGTATGTTATATACACCTACGCGAATACGATCTCCGTAACCGTTATTGACTAAATACCGGTCAAATTCTTTTGCATTTTTTATGACACCGGCTTCTTGCAATTGGCTTGCCACCGTACTGGAATATGCTCCGGAACGAATTGTTATTTTCTGGACTCCGCTGTTTTTGCCGCCCGACGGTTTCGCCTTTGGTTTTGCTGTTCGCTTTGGTTTTGCCGTTTGCGTTGCCGCAGCCGGTGCTTTTGTCACAACCGGCGTACTCGTCGTCGGCTGGGGAGTAAGCTTTACCGTAACGGCAGGCTGGGAAACCGGGGCAGTCGTTTTATCCGGCGGTTTTGATTCCGCTTTGACCGCAGGCGGAGATACCGCTTGACCTTGTTTCTTGTCGGTATCCGATGTGAACTCCATGCCCAATGCCCTTGCCTTTTGGATGACCGCACTGTCATTCATCTGCTTTCGATAAAAGATACATAGAAGCAGGGCGGTTAAAACAATTCCCACACCAAGCCCTCTGATAAAATGTTTCATCTTCTCCCTCCATATAAGTCAACAACCAGTTTCACTTCTCCCTGACCCATACCTAACTCTTTTGATATTTCGAGTATTGATTTTCCGGACCGGTACATTTCCTTGATTTTCATATTTGTGTCCGAACCATACGTCACTTTATCCGATGATAAGACTTCTTGTACGACAACACCGTCATCGGGAGAAACAACCATCCCTTTTACCGCTTCACTTTCCGGCGCTAAACGGTTTTCCGGTTTGACAGGCGGTTTCGCCTTTTGCGGAACAGGCTTTTTTTCAGGCGCCGGCTTCGGCTTCTTCAATGCCGGAACCGGTTCCTGCAAAGGAATTTCTCTGCGTTCTCCGGCAACGGCTGAGATTTCCGCTTCCGGTTTCGGAACGGGTCTGACAGCCGCAAGCTTTTTCAAATCTTTTTCCTTTTCATTCAGCATATTGTACATAAAGACAACCTCTTTATGGTTGTGGTCGATCTTCTCAAGTAATTGATTTGAAAATTCGTCGACCGTCATAATCTTTTCATTGCTGATCTGATTTAAGCGGTCTTTGGTTTCTTCTACTATATTCTCAGACTGCTCGCTCATAATATCAGAGATTCGTGATTTTATTATGCTTTCATCCTTCTCAGACCAAAGCTCCGCTCCTCCGGTCTGCGGTATATTTTCATTTTCTGTTTTTACTTCATTTTTTTCAGACAAAAAAAAGCTAAGCCCGATAAAAATGAATCCCAGTACGATAAGTAACACTTCTAATTCTGTCATATCTACCTCTTTATTCTATCGAAAAGTATGTATATCATATTTTAATGTCAAAAATACTATCGGATAACGGTGCTTTCGGTTGTTCTTCTTCCTTTTTTTTCTTCTTATTCCGATTCTCCTGATAATTTCCGTTTCCGCCTGATTCGCCGTATCGAAAGTCCGTCCATTCACCTTTCTCCGTACCGGTTGCCTGCTGTGTGTTATGCTGGACTTCATTGGCAAAATGCTTTCCGGCTTGTTCACTCGCAACGGCACCGTGACGAAGCGTATTGCTTTGCTGAACGGATGCCTCCTGCGCTTTCGGCGGCATGGTTACGATGTCAATTAAATTCATGTCCCCACCTCCTGAATACAATTATATTCCGATTGTTTGTATATCTGCCTTGTTCCGTACAAATTTGGCTCTGGATACGGATTCGTTCATCACCTTTTTGGCACCCTTTATGTCAATTTCCACACCCGCAAAAACAGTATGGTTGATTTGGATAAAGGATTTTGACGAATGATCAAGCCTCTCATTGATTCTTGATAACTCGTAGGAAAACTGGTCATACTGTTCAAGCAGCTTTTGCCGGCTTGTGACAACCGCCCGAAAATGCTTTTCCTGATCGGGTGACAGCTTTGCACCCGACGCCATTAATTTTTTTGCGGAATTCAGTGCCGTATCCAATTTTTTAGCTTTTTCGGTAATATCGGCATTCTGCTCTTCCAAAGCCTTTGCGCGCTCTGCCAATTCCTTATCTCCGATTACCCGCAATATCGTAACCGTTCCCATAGCGGAACCGGCGGTCATTACAATAATATTCCCGAATGCGGATAAAAACCCTCCCGCTACCAGTCCCTTTTTTCCGGTCGCCACAATATTTCCCTTTGCTTCAACTTGGCTGTGTAAAAATGCGTCGCCGGTAATGTTTCCGTCTGCCGATACCTTGGCATTTTCAATAAATTTCGTAACAATATTCCCTTTTGCTTTCAATTCACCGCGGGACATTCCCTGCATACCGCGTTTTAAAACAATATCTCCTCCCGCTTCCAAAACAGCGCCTTCCACAACACCATGAACGATAATATCCCCGTCCGCGTTGATTTTATAGCCGGTCAGAACATTTCCCGGAACCTCGACCGTTCCCGTATGCACAATATCTCCGGTGGAGGGTCCGACATGCTCCGCAACCCGGTATACATCGGAAACCAATACCATATCTTCCACCAGTGTAACATTTCCTGATATATCAGAAGTGATAGAAAGACGGTCCTCCGAAAGAGTAATATTACGTCCGAACCTTAGTTTCTTTCTCAAAACTCCCTGAACCGGTAATAATTTTCCGCAAACATCCATTCCGGCAGTCCCCTGCTTTTCCGGTTTCAGCGTTGCCAGTAAATCGCCTGCCTTTACCGATACAATATTGCCTAATTGATGAAAATCGACACTCCCGTCTTCATTCAGCTTGGGTGCCGACGTCGTATTCGTCTGAAAATGATACGTAATCTCCGCGTCCGTACCGGGTACCGGTTTTGTCGCTTCTGCAATGACATAATCCGTACAATATTTCCGTTCCCCCAAAAATGACTGGATGACGTCATCTTTAATGCCATGAACCGCCTGCTGACGCTTGCATTCATCATAGATATCACTTGACGTCATAAGCATTCCGCCCTTAGACGGAGGATAAAACCTGGCAACTGCCGTCAATGCTCTTTCATCTATATGAAGCAGTAACGTTTCCGTCTGCTGAAATACGGACTCATGCGCTATCACAAACGGTATATCATAAGAACCCGTTTTTAAATAATTCCCCAATAATGCCGCATCGCATCCGAAAATCATGCATTTATCCAGATACGAAAGAACTTCCTGCGCCGACACCGGTTTCCCGCCGTCTTGCTCCGGATATATTTTTAATAATAGCCGGTTTTCTTCATGTATCAGTTGAAAATATCCGTTTCTCCCCATAATGTAAATCCCTTCTTTCCATCAATGAAACAAATTGATAAAATCAACACTATCACCTAACTGAGCCTTTATTTTTTGTAATGCCTTTGTATGAAGCTGTGATATTCTGGATTCTGAAACCTCCAAAATACGGCTGATTTCTTTTAGTGTCAGTTCTTCATAATAATAAAATGCAATCACCTTTGTTTCCTTCTCCGTAAGTGTTTTTATTGCTTCGGTAAGCCTTTCTTTCAATTCTTCTCTCTCTACGGATTTTTCCGGCTGGTCAAACTTTGAAACAAAACCGCCCTGCATGTTTGCCTCGCTGCCCTGCTCCAGATAATCATCGAGAGATACCAGATTTGTAAAATGAACCTGCGATTTCCATTCGTCATATTCATCCTCTGAAATATTCAATTCTTCTGCGACTTCCTTGTCCGTTGCATTTCTTCCGAGAGTTCCTTCCAGGTTCGCAATCGCCGTATCAATCTTGCGCTGTTTTTGGCGCAATGTCCGGGGAATCCAATCCATTTTGCGTATTTGATCCAAGATAGAACCTCGGATACGAAGACTTGCATACGTTTCAAATTTAACGCCCTTTTCCAAGTCAAATTTATCAATCGCATCAATCAATCCAAATATACCATATCCAACCAAATCATCATACTCTACCGTATAACCCAAATACATACTAAGACGGCCCGCNNCTAGATTTACAAGATTCGCATATTCTAAAATAAGCTGCTCCCGAAGCTCCGGCGTTCTGACTCTTGTGTATTTTTGCCATAACTTCAGTCTGGCTGATTCATTCATATAAAGTACCCCTTCGCAAAAACCTGATAATTTTCTGTCTATCTGAAATGCAAACAAGGATGCGTGAATATTCACTCTTCATCCTTCTCTGTTTCTCCTTCATCTAATTGTTCCTCTTCTTCGTTCTCCTTCTCTTTGACTTCCTCTTCCATACGTTCTTTTTCTAAGCGGATTTTTTCCTGACGTTCTTCTTCTAAGCGGTCCTCGGTATTCTTTTCCTGTACCTTACGGATGATATACTCGCCGACCGAACCCAGGCAATAAAATATCAAAAGCACAAGAAGCAGTGTTACCAAGCTGTGAATAATTTCCCAATGATTTAAAATACTGATCAAAGAGCAAATCAATCCCGCCGTCAGCATAATAAATGCCGGAATAAAACGGTTTTTCATAAATTACCTCTCATTTCACTTACTAAATCGTAAAAATACCGATTCCTACTGCCTTAATCATAAGTGTTCCCGTTTCGGGGAAAAATTCTATGGTTCGACCATATGTTTCGCCGGTATGCTCTGCAATAATCGGAATATGGTGCTCCGACAAAAACTTTTTCGCCGCCAGAATATTTCTTGCACCGATATTCAAATTTTCATTGATCGAATCATATGCAAACATCCTTGCGCCGCCAGCTATCTTGGATACCAAATTCCCTTGCCGAACACCATTTCTCAACAAAGCTTTATACATATCTTCCAAACATGTATCCACAAATTTGTCCCGGTTATCGTTCATGTTAATCAATTTACTGTCGGGAAGCATACAATGGGCAAGTCCGCACCATTTTCCGACTTTATCATATAACACAACTCCGATACACGAGCCAAGACCTAACGTCGAAATTGATTCCGGAGGACGACAGAGCTTTTTGTCTGCCATCCCGACCCGAATCGATTTAGTCACGTCTTTGTTCCGCTACCACACTATCAATATCAAGCAACGAGATTAAACCGTCTTCCTGTTTCCCGATTCCCGATAAAAAAGCAGCTTTCTCCTCTGACAACTTAAATGACGGTGTTTCAATGGTGCTTGCATCTAAATTGACAACTTCTTTTACTTCATCAACGATGAATCCGATTAATGACTGATCCTCCAGCTTCACAATAATAATTCTTGTTTTATTTGTGAATTCATCCTCTTCCAAACCAAATCTTCTGCGGATACTCATAACCGGAACAATTTCTCCGCGGAGATTGATCACCCCGATATAATACGGCTGACCTTTAGGCACTCTCGTCGTTCTCTGCATACGAACAATATTATCCACGACGCTGATAGGAATCCCATATGCTTCTTCGCCTAATTTGATAACAATATACTGTATTTCTCCCAAAACTTCCAGATCTTCGCTGTTCGGTATTTCGCTCATCATGACACCCCCTAAATTAATGTATTCGTATCTAAAATCAATGCCACTTCACCGTCACCGAGAATGGTTGCCCCGCTGAAGAGCTTCTCGTTTGTAATATGACGATCCAGCGATTTGATAACAGTTTCCTGTTGTCCCAGTAACTTGTCAATGACTAACCCGACATATTGATCACCTTTCTTGACAACAACAATAATTAAACTCTTCGGGTCACTCTCCTGTGATTCCGTATCCAACACCTCGGTCAGGCGGACAATCGGAATTACCGCACCGCGCAGATGAATGACTTCTTTATTCTGTACAAATTTAATATCATCGGGAGATACATCTTCAATCGTATTGATATTACCTAAAGGAATCGCATATTTCTCAACACCCACTTCTACCATAAGTGCCTGAATAATGGCAAGTGTCAGCGGAAGCTGAATGATAAATGTACT
>DBDL01000199.1 GCA_002293545.1 Lachnoclostridium sp. UBA933
CTTTTATTCTCCTGCGAAAAATGTGACGTGATATGATATATTTCTTATGACCCAAGTCCCAAATTCATTGACTAAATTCGCTGTAAATGATAGAATAACCATAATACAAACGGTTACTATATTTTAAAATATAAAGGAGATGAGAATCAATGATAAAGAATAAGATAAAAAAAAGATTAAAAAGGTACTTCGCTTTTTTACTCGTTGTATCACTTCTGATTCCGATTGTTCCGATTGTCCCTGCGCCGGAAGCAGGAGCTAGTGAAGTGGACGGGTGGGATTTTGAGTACACCGGAAGCGGGGTGGAAATAAACCGTTACAGTGGTTCGGGACATAATATTGTGATTCCGGAAAAGATTAATTCACGTCCGGTCGTTAAAATAAAGGAGAATGCTTTTAGAAATAGAAAGGATTTGACAGGGCATTTGACAATGCCGGACACGATTACCTCTATTGGATACGAGGCTTTTTTGGGCTGTTCAAATCTTACTTCCGTCAAAATAAGCAAAGGAGTTCAGACAATCGGTGACAAGGCATTTCAGGGCAGCGGATTAAGACATGTTGTAATACCGGACAATGCCTCAAAAGTTGACCGCAGTTTTGCAGACTGCCCGAATTTGGAGAGTGCGGTTGTCGGAGCGAGGCTGCAATTGCTTTATGATACGTTCCGGGGGTGTACGAATTTAAAAAGTATCGTTTTTCGGAATAACATCGGATTCGGTGCCGCCAGCGGGGAGTCCTTTACCTCCGTTAAATTGAATTCCGTTTACGGATATGCAGGCACCAGACTGGCAGATGAATTTGCGAACGAAATGGGATGTCAGTTTATCCCCCTTTCGGATTCTCCGATCAGCTTATTTTTCAGGAAAAACGGAAGTCCTTATACGTCTGTAAACGTAACAAGGCTGGATGATGGAAAAAACGTAACCAAGCAAGCGGACAGTATAGGAAAAACCGAATTTCTTATGGATGATTTTGATTCGCAGAAAACGTATGGGTTCCGCATAAACAGCGGAAATATTTCGTATGATTTGAATCTTACGGGTGAACAGTACCGGTTTATGGATTTTGTGTCTTTGAATATCAAAGTATGCAGGGACGGGGATATTCCGGTTGCCGGTGCGAAAGTCAGTATTGACGGAATGCATTCGTCACCCGTCACGACAAACAGCGAAGGAATCGCACCGGTTAATCTGGTGGGCGGACTACCGGAATATCCTATCAGGGTAGAGTTCGATGGTGAAGTGATTGAAAAGCCAATGTTTTCTGAGGATATTGATTATAACGAAAATTATATCGTTGATTTAAACGCACCTAAGGTGAAAACGATTTCGGGCGGTGTGTATCATAACGGCAAAGCCGTCCAAGGTGTTATTCTTACCGCGAAACAAGGGAACGGACGTCCGGTCTATGCAAGCAGTAAAGATGACGGTTCCTATCGTTTTATCCTGCCGCTGACCGCAAAGGGCGATTATACGGTTGAAGCTGTCGATCTCGGTTCTTATGAGGAGAAAGGGGTACTGACCAATAAGACGCTGACGGCAAAGCCGGATGACATGAATAAGAACTTTGAAATTACGGACGGGAACCGGTTATACGGAAATATAACAGATGCCGATGGGAAACCGGTTTCCGGAGCCAGATTATATCTTGAAAAACAAGAATCCGTTCCCAATGGAGCCGTTAAGAAACTCAAAAAAGTGTACATACCGACTTCAAACGAAACATTAATCGAAGGAGTGACCGATCAAGACGGATACTATCAGTTTAATACCCTTACCAAAGGTACCTATAAACTGATGTATGGTGCTTCCCATTATGTAAATTCTTCGGATATGCGTAATGAAACCATAAAGATAGAAGCGGATACCGAAAAAAATATTACATTGTATCCCTATCATGTTTCATCACCGCGGGACATTCAATATGAACTGGAAGTGAACAGTCCGGTTGAACTGGGAGGATTAGGGACTGTCAGCGTGAAGTGCTGGAATCAGGACAAGAAAAAATACAATGATCTGATTCTTGAAGTCGAAATCCCGGAGGGTGTGATCATTGATACCAATCATCTGCCGGCGGATCAGCATTATGACAGGTCCGGCAATAAGCTTTGGACGAAATTCAGCTTGGATGTCGTAAATTCCCTTGGTGACAAGCATTTTAAGAAGATTGCATTCTCTTATCGGCTGGCGGAGGGGTACGACAAAGAAAAAGTTGTATTTGCCGCATTTGTTCGCGAGGAACGCGCAATATCCCATGACTTCCGGACAGAACAGCATATTCCTGAGCTTTCGTGGAAACGTACGGCGGAAGAAAAAGATAATGCCGGGAAATATCAAACCAAAATCCGCAGTGACATACGAAAAGACACGAATCCCGCATGGGCGGATTTATTCAGCCTGCCGCTGGACGTAACCGATCCGGATAACGTATGGGACGGACAGCATACGAGATATTTTGATAACTACGGAAACGGTTCGGAAACCAAAAAAGATTATGCGACTTGGACATTCCACGGGAAAAGCTCCAATGAATATGAATTCAGAAGATTCCAATCCGGATTTACCATACCGGATGGGTCGGAGAACTATGACTTCCTGTATATTCTGAGTGAAAATCACGAGGCTTATCCAAGCGGCGCGGTTTTCCCGATCAATGATGAAATTTATATGTTTGTGTATCCAAAAGGAAAGTCAGTCATAAATAATGCCGATGCAAAAAAATACCTGGCGTTTTGGGGAAGTACAGGTTCGGCAGGAACCTTTATGGGAGTGACCGGGAACAAAGCCCGTCAGTTTGACCAATCGTTCGGAACATTTAAACACTCGGATAATTGGTTCTTAGACGGTACACAAAACAGGATTAAAGATATTATTTCGGAAGAAATGCAAAACAATCCGGAAAACAAAGAATTTGTTATTGACGTATTCGCCGCAGATTATAGTGAGGGCGGCGGTATGGATAAATTTGATTTGGTATTTACCAATACGGAGATAACAGAGATACAAGATAAATCAATCCCTTACAGTGACTTTATTGGACTAAAACATGCCAATGTATTTCAACCTGCATTGACAGGGGATGAAATGGTTACGGTTTCCTATCTGAATGAAAATGAATATGAGTTCAGAGGGAAGACGATGTCCGATTCGGAAGTCCGGATTTTATCACTTGACGAAGACAGCACCGTCGCCGATTTTCACGCCGGCGGAGAATTTAAAGGCGTTCCTCCGAATCCCGCATTGCCGGCAAAAAGCGGTACCTATGCATATGTGGCGGAATGTATGAAAAACGGAGTTGTGATGCGTTCCAATATTCATGTTGTCGAAGTATTGGACGACCGGGATTTATCGGATTTATACCTGACCAGCGCAAGCATTAACAGAGAAAAAGAAATCAGCAGAAATCCATATATACTGACGTCGGTGTGGGTCGGATGGCATGTGCCGGTTCCGGTCGTACCGTTAGCTGCCACCTTTGAGGGCTTAAAAGAAGGCGATGAAGTTTATTACCGGATATCGGATGAAAATGTTGCCAAGAAAGCCGACGGAAACATATTTGGCGAGCCTTATACGAGCTTTACATTCCTTACGCCGGGTTCCAGAGATGTTTATGTCAGCGTCATGAGAAACGGACAGCGGATATTCAACAAATTTATCGGGCGTATTTATGTTGTTTTGGACCCAAGCGGCTATGCTTATGATAAATATACACAAAAACGTATTGAGGGCGCTACGGTTACCTGCTATGTATTGGATAAAAGCTCAAATACATGGGTTGTATGGGATGCGGAAAGCCACAGTCAGCAAAATCCGCTTATTACCGATGCAGACGGAAGATATGCATGGGATGTTCCGGAGGGCGTATATAAAGTTACTGCCGATAAAGAGGGCTATGCGCCGTATGATACGATTTTAGATGATATGTATACATTTACCGAAGGAGTCAGTTCTATTGTAATCCCTCCTCCGCGTTTGGATATCAATATGGGGCTTGAAAATATTTCCAAACCGGAGTTGATTCGCAGTCAGCCGGAAGAAGGAGCAGCAATCTCCCCGGAAGATATTATCCTCTGTGAATTTAACAAAGCATTAAAAAAGGAAACCGTTTCTGAGGATAATATCTCATTGAAAAAAACAGAGAACGAAACAATTCCGATTGATATTACAATCAGCAAGTACCAGGATGTCATCTCCATCATTCCAAAAAACACCATGGAACCCGGAGATTATAAGCTTCAGTTGAGTGATGGGATCGAAGACATCAATACGGGACAAAAACTGGATAATACCAGTCTGGCATTTACGGTTTCCGCTTCTGCGCAAACGCAGAGAGAGTCGTTTAAGGTAGTGGATTATACAAATCGGATTAACCGGAATGCCGGTATTGAAATCCGTTTTAATCAAGAAATCGGATATTTGGACTTAGAGGATGTCACACTGCTGAACGATAAAAATGAAAAAATAGAACACTCCTTATCCATCGGCGAAGACAAAAAAAGTCTGATCGTATACCCTGAAACGGAACTAAAGGATGCTTCTGTTTATACACTTTGTTTGTCAGACAATATTTCAAGTGCCGAAGGGCTTATGCTGAAAGGCAGGGAACTGGAAGTCGAAACGATTGGACAGGTAAGTGCGCCGGCAGGCGACAGAGCAGAGGGCAGATATAAGAGCGGAACCTTGGTTGCATTAAGAAGCGAAACATCGGGAGCCGAAATTTATTATACAACCGACAACAGTGTGCCTACTGAAGAGAGTACGAAATATACGGCTCCGATTGAACTGAAATCAAACACAAGGATAAAAGCGGCGGCATACAAAGAGGGGATGACAGAAAGTACGGTTACCACACTGGATTATACGGTACAGGACATCACGCCGGTTACGGTTGAAGTTACCGGATTAGGCGGTGAATACAATGGATTTCCCCGCGGATATGAGGGGGAGCCTGTTGTAAAAAGGATATTTGATGAAAGTACAGCCGAGGGCGTTCCCCTGGAAGTTCTGTATGAATCCACAGACGGCGGCGGATATAAGAGTAGATCTGCCCCTAAGAATGCCGGTTCTTATCAGGTGACATTTCATGTTCCGGAAGATAATGAAGAGTATACCGGAAGTGTCAGTATAGCGTTTACGATTACGAAAAAGAAACTTACGGTTACAGCCGATGACAAAGAAAAAATAATCGGGAATGACGATCCGGAACTGACGTATCAAACGAATCCTGTTCTGGCTCCGGGTGATGTACTCCAAGGCTCCCTGCAGTATACAGGTTCCCTGGTCGGAGTCTATGATATTGTAGAAAAAGAAGCCTTTAGCCACCCCAATTATGAAATAACGTTTGTGAAAGGAACAATGAACATAAAAGAAGTTCCGGGCACAGAAACCGAGCCGCCGGCCGTAACGGATACACCGGATGTTACCGA
>DBDL01000099.1:0-194 GCA_002293545.1 Lachnoclostridium sp. UBA933
GGATTGCTTTGCTACGCGGTCGTCATCAGCACCAAAAGTAGGAGCAATATGAACGATTCCTGTGCCGTCTTCGGTAGTTACGTAGTCACCTGCAATTACACGGAAAGCTCCTTCACCCGGATTTACCCAAGGGATAAGTTGCTCGTATTTAAGTCCAACTAAGTTCGCCCCTTTTGTTTCCGCCATCACTTGAT
>DBDL01000099.1:222-834 GCA_002293545.1 Lachnoclostridium sp. UBA933
AAAGCGTATGCAACAATGCTTTTGCCATAATTACCAAAACCGGCAATCCCGAATACGGATTGAATGTTTTTACCAGTACATAATCAATATTATTTCCGACTGCTAAAGCCGTATTGGAAGGCAATGTCCAAGGCGTTGTTGTCCATGCCAGAAAATATAAGTTGTCAGGAATATGTGGCTTATCTGAAAATCCCCATGGACACTTGTCAAACTCTTGATTTTCGACAACTTTGAATTGGGCTACACAAGTAGTATCTTTCACATCGCGGTAACATCCCGGCATATTCAGTTCATGGGAACTCAAACCGGTTCCGGCAGCGGGAGAATATGGTTGAATGGTGTATCCTTTGTACAGTAATCCTTTTTTATAGATTTCAGACAATAGAAACCACAAGCTTTCAATGTATTCGTTTTTGAATGTAATATAAGGGTCGGACAAATCCACCCAATATCCCATCCTTTTGGCAAGGTCATCCCACATGTCTTTGTATTTCATCACTTCCTTTCGACATGCCTGATTGTAATCTTCTACCGATATTTTCTTACCGATATCTTCTTTGGTGATGCCAAGCGCCTTTTCCACACCGAGTTCAACAGGAAGCCCATGTGTAT
>DBDL01000099.1:845-4320 GCA_002293545.1 Lachnoclostridium sp. UBA933
AAAATATCCTTAATGGTACGTGCCATCACATGGTGAATGCCCGGCTGTCCGTTTGCAGAAGGAGGTCCCTCGTAAAATATAAAGTTAGACTTTCCTTCCCGAATGCTCAAACTTTGTTCAAAGGTATCGTTCAACTCCCATTTTTTGTGAACATCTTTAGCTAATTTTGAAAGGTCTAACTTCTTGTACTCTTTGTATTTCTTGTCCATATATAAAAAATTCCTTTGCTTTTATTTAAGGTTACAAAGGTACAATTTTTTGGGGTATGGAAATTGAAGGATTTTGATATATAATTCCGTATTTCTTTCCAAGAAACAACTCCTCTGCTTAACAATAAAATGCTACTTTTGCATTTGTTAATTTTGATAAAAGGGTGAATCTTATGAAAAAAATGGTGTTTTTTATTTGTTTGGTGTTTATGTTTGTAACGCATGGCTTGGCAGAGAACAAAAATGTTGCTACGCCCAAACGTTTAGGATTTGTATATTTCAGTTTTCCATTTTTTCAGATTCAGCCTTATCAGGGCGGCTCTGTTTTTGGGTTCGGAGCGGGGTTTAGCGGAGGAGTGTATGTTTCCAAACATAGTTTTGTTTCGTTTGAGATTGGCTTTACAGGAAGTTCCGGCGATACGGTGATGCAGTTTTCCTATTATTTGGAGAATACAACTACCGGCACAAAAACGTATCACGATGACGGTGTGCGTACACGTAATTGCAATTCGATACCGGTTTTGTTTTCGTGGAGCTATGAAGTTGATTTTGCCAAACGATTTCATTTTTTGGTAGGTCCGACGCTTGGCTTTACCCGCTTTAAGTCTGTTCAAAAAGATTCTCCTGTGGTGGATGGTGCTCCTGCGGTTCCGGCTCCATCAAAAAAAGTATCGTTCAATTATGGAGCCAATATTGGCTTTTCGTGCGATTTGGCAAAAATAATGGTGATTCAATTAAGCTACAAATTTTTGGGAAGCACGGCGAATTACATCAATCCGTATTCATTAAAACACACATCACATATTGTTAATTTGTCTTTTGGAGTGCGGTTTGCGAAGTAGTTTTACTTAGAAGCATGGCGAATATGAATGATGTGCGAAGTCCGGTTAATCCGAATGATTTAATAAAGCAGATCTTTTCCCACAATAAGTCAATGTCAGTCGGTGCATTGCCCTTGTTATGGCAACATATAGCATACTTTTATCAATTTCAGAATTATAATTCTTGTCATTGGCTTGGGGAATAATTACTTCATCAAACTCCAATCCTTTTGCCATGTGGGCAGAAGTGATAACGATACCACGTACAAAGTCAGAACTTTGATTTGACAGGAAGTAAATATCATCCATGTATAATTTGAGTTTTCCGGTTATTTCCTTCGCTTGTAATTCTGTTTTACAAATAATGCCGAGCGATTTATGGGTAGATTTTTTAAAAGTGGAAATCAAATCGGCAATACCGGAAATCTCTTCTTCCTCATCTTTAAACTTTATGATTTGCGGTTTCTCACCGTGCCGTGCCACCGGTTCCAGTTCTGCATTGGTACGGATTTTTTGTGCAAAAGCTGTTATTTCGCAGGTCGAGCGATAGCTTTTGCATAACTTCATCACTTTTCCCGTGGCAAAAACTTTCCGAATCATGTCGGCAGTTGATGAGCCATAAGGGTCTACCGACTGGCTGGCATCACCAAGAATAGTTTTAGGACACGAATACAGTTTTTGTATTATGCCATATTGTATTGGGGAATAATCCTGCATTTCATCAATTAAAAGATGCTTGACATGATTCGGGCAAGGGTTTCCTTCCAATGCTATGTGAATATATGCCAAAGGAGCAAGGTCGGAATATTCAAGCACGCGGTTTTTCCGCATTTTAAACATTTCAGGCTTTCCCATCCATGCAAAGAAATCTTTATAAACTTGAACATCATTATTTCCGGTAAACATCTTTTTTATCTCTTTTTTCAGCAAGTTCTTTTCGGCTGTAGTTACCGAGAATCTATATTGAACCGTCATTATTTCAAGAATGTAATCGGTCATTGTTTCAAATCGCCGACGCATGGGATACCGGTCAAAACGCCTGAATTGCTCCTCAATGAATTCAGCCGGAACGGTAACATGCTTTGTGAGTTTTACATCTACCGCCTTGAAATAATTATTTTCAATATGCAAAATAAACCTGTTGAGCTGATACGTAAAATCGGTAGTTGCTTTGTACCGTATCCTGTCAATAAAGTCAGGGGAAGGGCTGCTTAGCAATTCATTTACCTGGTCAAAGAAATTCTGATACGTGTATTTATTATCTAATATATTGGAAAGTATCTGATCAATGCTTGTCTCCGAAATATTTTCCTCCCCAAGTTCGGGAAGTACATTAGAGATATAATCGGCAAAAACCTTATTGGGTGAAATTATTAAAATATCTTTGGAAGAAAGATTCCCTTTCCGGCTATATAACAGATAGGCAATCCGGTGAAGCGCTATGGATGTTTTCCCTGAACCTGCTACTCCTTGGATAATCAAAACACGTGCATCTTCGTTGCGGATAATCCGGTTTTGTTCCCGTTGAATAGTAGCTACGATATTTTTCATTTTATCGTCAGCATTCGAACTTAATTCTTTCTGTAGAATATCATCATGAACGGTTAAGGAACTTTCTATCATATATTCCATATTTCCTTTTCTGATACGGAATTGACGTTTAAGAGACAGTTCTCCTTCTATTTTTCCGGATGGTGAAAGATAGGAAGCGTCCCCTAATTCATAATCGTAAAACATGCTCGAAATGGGAGCCCGCCAATCGTAGATAAGATGCGACTTTGTTTCAAAATCATAAAAAGTATGCACTCCAATATAGACAGGGATAAGCTTGCTGCCTTCTTTCTTTTCCTTAAAATCAATTCGTCCGAAATAGGGAATATCCAGAATCTTTCCCAACCTTTTACGCTTGTCGATCACACTTTCTCCCCGTGCAAAATGATTCAGGATACTTTCCCTCATGGAACGGATTTCGTGAGGATCAATATCCTTATTCGACCACAGGTAATCCTTATATTCTGCCAAGGTGTCGACATGTTCTTTTATGAATGCATCCGTGTTATTTATGGTATTGTTTAAAATAGTAATAATCTGTTGCAGATACTTTTTTTCCTCTGTTTCTGTTTTATTAAATGTCATCTCAAACTAAAATGGAATAAATATGCAAAGATAAATCTTTCGCTTTTGCGGACAAATGGCTATTTATAGCTATATTTTAGCGTGAGTTCGGAATCAATGGTGAAATGTTTAATGCTTATCCGCTTATTTGGTTATTTGTTGATTGGCTTATAACGAAGTGAACAACTAAATAATACAATAACGAGGCACGAAGCTATCCTGGCAAATTGGTTTGCTTTTTCGGAAGCTCCGAAAGTCTGTCCTGGCTCCGGTTTGCCTTTGCGGAAGTTCCGCAAGTCTGTCCTCGCTCCGGTTTGTCTTTGCGGAAGC
>DBDL01000007.1 GCA_002293545.1 Lachnoclostridium sp. UBA933
AAAACCGTCCAATGGGCGGTTTTGTTTTTCGCGGATAACACAACTTTTATCTGAATGACGAAAGCAGAAACCATATCAATGCCTTACGGAACCTTCCATAACTTGGCTGTTATTCATATCTCATTCGTTTCCATTGTTCTTTAAATCCTATCGCTTCCCAGAATTTTATTCCAATCTCATTCCAGCTTAATACGTCAATATCTAATTGTTTTGCGTCCAGCTTTTCCAACAATTTAGCAAACGCCTTTTTCCCATACTGTTTTCGTCTTTCTTCACGGACAACAAAAAACTGCCTTAGATATTTTGGATCTTTCGTTATATCAATTAAGGCATATCCTATAACTTTTTCATTATGTATAATCAGATATGCTTTATAACCATTTTTTAAAAAATCTGTCATTCTGTTTTTTAATTGAGAAATATCCATCGGATTATCNNATCAATTGTTTATTCATCTTTGCTAATATATCAACGTCTTCTAAATCACATTCTTTAATGTCTATCATTTTATTCCGCCTGTTGGTTAAACCTTTAATTTAAACGTCATTTTGCAGTAAATGAACACCTTCACTTTTTTGCCGTCAATGTCTGCGCTAACTGCACCAGGTTCCGTCCTTTTAACGCGCCTTCAAGCATTTGGGGAAGCATTTTTGGGGTGCAGGAAAAACAGGGGATTCCCATATTGGCAAGCCGTTTTGCGGCTTGAGTATCATACGAAGGACTTCCCTTGTCGGAAAGAGCGGTTAACGCAAGAATTTTCACTCCCGATTCTGCCATACTTTCGATGCGGGCATACATTTGGGAAATATTTCCGCCTTCATACAAATCGGTAAGTAAAATGAAAATGGTGTTTGCGGGATCGGTAATAAACTGCTGGCAGTAAGCGATAGATTTATTAATATCCGTTCCGCCGCCAAGCTGAATGCCGAAAAGCATATCCACCGGGTCCGTTCCGTATTGTTCGCTCAAATCAACCACCTCTGTGTCAAAGGCGATTACGTGCGTTTTAAGGGAAGCCATACTGCTGAAAATGCAGCCGACAACAGAACCATAAATCACCGAATCTGCCATGGAACCGCTTTGATCAATATCCACAATCACGGTCCATTTATTCCGTTTTTGACTTCGGTCAAAAAAATAATAGCGCTCCGGAATGATGGTCTTTATTTCCGTATGATAATGCTTTACATTTTTACGCAAAGTCGTTTTCCAATCGATGCTTACCGCAGAAGGAATGGGAGAATGAGCTTTTCGGTTCAGGGCGCCGGTAATTGCCCGGCGCAAATCCGTTTCCAGCCGTTTATTAATATCTTCCACCACCGAGCGCACCACTTCCCGGGCGGTTTCCTTTGTCCGCTCCGGAATTTGTCCCTTCAAAGCCAGCAACGTTCCTACGATTTCAATGTCGGGCTTTACATTTTTAAGGGTTTCCGGCTCAAACAATAACTGCGTTAAACCTTTCCGTTCAATTGCGTCCGCTTGAATGAGTGAAACCAGATCATCCTTGAAAAAAGTGCGGATATCCGCCAGCCAGCGGGCAACTTTGGGTGAGGATTTACTTTTATCCGCTCCTTTCCCGCCGGAATCATACGCAAAACCTGACGTTTTATCATAAATTGCCGCTAACGCTTCATCCATAATCAGTTCATTTTCTGAAAGATTCGGAGCAGCTCCCAAGGATTGCAGTTCTTCTTCTGTTTCTTTTCCCAAAATCAAGCGCCAGCGCTTTACCTGCTCAGTTTGTCCCATAAAAATTGCACCTCATATATCATCAAAGCTNNAATTCGTTTAAGACGGCTTTTTCGTCTTCCGAATATTCGGCGGAAAGTTTGTTTTCTATTGCCGCGCCGGATAGATTCCATAGGGCTCCCAGATTATCACAGATGATTCGCTTTTCCTGAACCGAAAAATCCGCAAAAGTGCGGCGCAAAAATACCAGGGCTTTGATAAATTCTTCGGAATCCAGGGTTTCGATGTAGGTATTCAATAATTTCCAGACAGCGGAACGGGAAAGGAGTCCGTAATGATTCCGCGCCGCAAGTCCTTCAAACCATCCGGCTCCTATATCCGCTTCAATCCCCGGAGAAAGCCGGCGAAGCACAATCACTTCCAATTCCGCTTCGCTTATCATATTACGCTCCAGCAAAATGGCGCACGCATAACCGGAAAGGGCGGGAGAAAGATCGTCCCGCTCCGCAATTTCCCGCAAAACACCGATCCAAGGTGCTTCATCCAACGTTTCATAATGATCAAGGGAAACTTTGTTGAATATGTGAAAGGAATGAAACAATTCCCGTGCGGTTTTTTGATTGCAATGAGCGTTATCCGCGGCAATAAGCGTTCCGTGAAGAAAAAGCTGGGATAGTAGCGGAAATAAAGAAGCGGTTTCCATCCTGCGGATATCGCCGTATTGAATAGTAGAAGAAATAGTTCCTAAAGCGGCGGCAATATCGGCAAAAGAATCGGAATCCGCCGCGAAGGCCTGTATTGCGCTCACGGCAAGCGCAAACAGCGAAGGGATTCCGCAGCAGGAAGCTTGTTCCAACACAGAGGAAATCTCCGAAACGGTTTTTGATTCATCCAGAGATTCCTTCATGGAATAAGAGGCGGCAAGTTCCAGGCTTTCACCTTTTAAGGAAGATTCCACGATTTCGATTTCCGCTTCCGGTGTCCATTGAAGAATCCACATTTCTTTCCAAGTCGCACTTTCCTGACGAACCGGTACAGATTTGGCAAAGCTGATTCCCAAAGCATGAATCCTGTGCAGAAAATAGGAACGGTGCAAATCGAGCCATTGAGACTTTTCGGTTTTGGCACTGCGGTTTTCCCGCAAATCCAGTTCCAGTTCCTGCGCCGCCGCGCTTTTATAGGGATTCAGTTTTAATTCTTGTAACTGACGGTAAAAATCATCCTGAATCGCGGTACGGCTCACTCCTTCTTCCAATGCGCCGATTTCGGTTCCCACTTCCACCGCCGCCATTGCCTTGGAAACCACCGAAACCTCACCCTGTCCCAGACAGGTAATCGCGGCGGCGCGCAAATCTTTCAACGCCGGCGCACTCTGATTCTTGAGGGACGCCAAGCCCTGAGCAAGCCGGACCGCTTCGATTACTTCCGCGGTGGAACGGAATGTGCCCTCGTTCCGCATATACCGGGCAGTTTCGGTAAAAAATTGATGCGCCAGGGTTTCCAAAGACTTTGAAGAATCATTTGATTTTTCAGAATGCAACAGTTCTCCCCGCATCGCGTCCCACATCAGTTTAAAGTACCGGGGACTGCTGTTGCCGGCTCCGTATCCGGTGCGGGAAGAAAGGCGCAGATTGGAATAAGGCATAAGGGTAATGGAAACAGGAACTGACGGCAAAGCCGAATATTCGGCATCGCTCATAACCGGTAAGCTTGGCTGCGGCCCGGTTTCCGTCACCTCTGTGTTCAACGCAGCGGTATGATACGCCCCCGTAATAACAGCGATTTTTTCGGGAGGAATTCCGGCAGCGATAACTTCCGCGATTCTCCGGCGCATGAAGGATTCCCGGACAAGATTTTCCCTGCCGGGAATATCCAAACTGCGCATACTTTTGCCGAACTCGAAAATGGCTTTTTGATACGCCTGATAATTCAGATTGTGTTCAAACTCCGCTTCCCAATAGGTTTCATAATCTTCATAGCCGGAAAGCTGCGCCCATTGTTCATATAAACCGGGCTTTTCCTGCACCGGCTTTGCCGCAGCCGGAACTTCTTCCTTGGTATCTTCCTGCTCCGCGGCAACGTGTTCTCTTTCC
>DBDL01000002.1:0-23709 GCA_002293545.1 Lachnoclostridium sp. UBA933
TTGCGTCTACGGTGTTTATGATTATCGGACCTAAGATTCTGGGAAATGCAACGGACGAATTGTTTAACGGAATTATGGAGAAGATTACGGGAAGCGGTGACGGGGTTGATTTTACTGCTCTGGGCAGGATATTAGCCGGGCTTCTCGGATTGTATGTATTAAGTGCTGTTTTTGCTTATATACAAGGATTTGTTATGTCCGGTGTTACAATGAGGGTTACGTATAACCTGCGCCGTGACATCAATGATAAGATTCACCGTCTGCCGTTAAGCTATTATGATACGACAACGCACGGGGACGTATTATCCCGTATAACCAATGATGTGGATACGATTACCCAGACATTGAATCAGGGATTATCCCAAATTATCACTTCCGTTACCAGCTTAATTGGATTCCTGATTATGATGCTGACGATAAGCTGGCAGCTGACGTTGGTGGCACTGTGTATGATACCGCTTTCCATGATAGTCGTCTTGACGATTGTTTCAAAATCCCAGAAGCATTTTGTGAATCAGCAGAGATACCTCGGAAGCGTGAACGGGCATATTGAAGAAATGTACGGGGCGCATGTCGTTATGAAAGCGTTTAACGGACAGGAGGACGCAAGGGAAACATTTGACAATTACAACGGGAAATTATACAATGCGGCGTGGAAAGCCAATTTCCTGTCCGGACTGATGATGCCGATCACTACGTTTGTCGGGAATCTGGGTTATGTCGGGATATGTATTCTGGGCGGATATTTTGCGTCGAACGGTACGATGACGATTGGCGGAATCCAATCCTTTATCCAATATGTGCGTTCGTTTAACCAGCCGATCATGCAGGTGGCTAATATTTCCAACGTACTTCAGCAAACGGCGGCGGCAGCAGAGCGTGTGTTTGAATTTCTCGAAGAAGAGGAAGAAATACCGGAGATAGCCCATGCACTGTCGGTAAACCGGGGAGAAGAAGCGGATACGGAAACCAACGTCCATATTGAAGGCGACGTAAGGTTTGAGCATGTGACATTCGGATATAAAGAAGAAGAAATGATTATACATGACTTTTCCGCAAGTATAAAATCAGGACAGAAGATTGCGATTGTCGGACCGACCGGAGCCGGAAAAACGACCATCGTTAAGCTCCTCATGCGGTATTATGATTTGAATAAAGGAAAGATTTTGGTAGGGGGTCACGATATTACCGAATTTAAGAGGGATGAACTGCGGTCCTTATTTGGAATGGTTCTTCAGGATACATGGCTGTATAACGGTTCAATTGCAGAAAATATCCGGTACGGGAAGCTGGACGCAACGGATGAAGAAGTAAAAGCTGCTGCCAAATCGGCGCAGGCGGACCGGTTTATACGGACATTACCCAAAGGATACAAAATGATATTGAATGAAGAATCCAATAATGTGTCACAGGGGCAGAAGCAGCTTCTGACAATCGCACGGGCGATTTTGGCAGACCCGCAGATATTGATCCTGGATGAAGCGACAAGCAGTGTTGATACCCGCACGGAGGTATTGATTCAAAAGGCGATGGATAATNNGATGAAAGGACGTACCAGTTTTGTAATTGCACACAGACTTTCTACGATTCGGGATGCCGATATGATTCTGGTTATGAAAGACGGGGATATTGTGGAAATGGGCAATCACAATGATTTGCTTGAAAAAGGCGGATTTTATGCAGAGCTTTATAACAGCCAGTTTGAAAGCGCGGGTTAAAACCGGTCGAGCATGACTTTTACGATATCAAGCAGGAAAAGATAGATAACAGAAACAACGATAATGATTCCCATATCAAGCAGCGGTAAAGGGGTAAATCCCATAAGCGCCGCAACAGCCGGCAGGTAAGTCAGAAGAATGGAAAGCAGTATAAAAAAAGCGATACCGGTCAGCAGTGACAGGGACGGCTTTTCCCCCTGCCAGAAGAAAAGGTGTTTATTCCGGATTGAAATAATAACCAGAAGCTGTGTAATGTTATAGAATAAAAACAGTGCGGTTTGTGTAAATACCGTAGTCTGGATACCGATATACAAAAAGAAAAACAAATAATAAACGGCGGTAAATAACCCTAACTGGACGGAGGTTTTCATGACGGACTTCACTTCTCCGCCCGCATGGGGTTTATTTACTTCCTCAATGTTTACACTGTCCGATGAAATAGTCATCAAGGGGAGGTCTTGGATGATGTTTCCAATCAGCACCTGAATGGCAAGCATTGGGATATCGGCGGCGAATACGATATAGAAAAATATCATGGAGAAGAAACTCCCGAAATTACCAATCATAGCGTGTTTGATGTATTTATTGATATTGACAAAAATACTTCGCCCGAAAAGAACGCCGTTTATGATATTCTGCGGATTATCTTCAAGCAAAACGATATNNCCTGCCGTGACCGACACATCCGCCAAATCCAGAGCTTTCGTATCTATCGTACCGGTACAATGATATCCAATGATATGCCCGTTCTCTCTGAGTAAATCAAGTGCCCGGTATTTTTGTCCGGATGCCGTATCCTCCCCCGTAAATATTTTTATGTTCAGCCCAAGCTTTTTGGCGCGTTTTATTACCGTTTTTAATTGTTCCATATCGTCTTTATCCTGTAAGCCCGTANNGCACAGGACTCCAATCCTGCCCAAATCCTCGATAGAAGTCAGACGCTTGGCGAGCAGTTTTTGTTTGGTTAATTTCAACGCACCATGAGAGAGTGTTACCGTAGTAATCATGGGGAGTGCCTCCGGTACGACCGTCATTACCAATGCAATCGCGAATAAAATAATTTCGGCAAAATCACCGGCGGTATGAATACTGAATACCTTAATAATAAGCATGAGCAGCACCGTGGCAGCAATAATCTTTAATATAATAAAGCTGAATTCTGTCAGTGTCTTTTGATACTGTGTTGCCTTTAAATCGTTGTTCCGGTGTTTGCGGCCGATTAACCCGTATAGTTTTTCTATCGCTTTTCCGGAACGGAATTCCTGTATAAAACCCAGAAAGGCGTTGAGAAGAATAATAATGGTGATGATGATGGCGTCAGAACTTTCCTGCATAGAGAGAGAAAGCAGTGCGGCGAATAAAAGAATAAAGTTCAGCGGATTGACAAGCTGCGAATAAAGGATTTTCCAACCTTTCCATTGTATCAAAATAACACCCCAGGATGACGACATGAAAAACGCTTTATTCTCACTATATTCTTTTGAATTTGTACTGGTTACAATGATTTAGGGGGAGAAAACCTATAGATTAGGAAGATTCCTTATTTGCCGCCCGGAGCTTTCCGGCATAAAACCAACAAAAGGCAGTAACAATGATAATAAGAAAAAGGGCTGTCAGCGGGTTTGCAATAATATTCTTCTTTTCAAAACGATAAGAAAGTAGTACAATAAAATGCAGAATAAAAGATACGGGAAAAAGAAATTTAGCGGTTTTATTTGTGATAAATATAAACATAAAAACAGACAAGGCGACTTCCGTAAGAAAAATGAAAAGAGGAGCCGTTCCGTCAAATATATGCTGAAGTGTTCCGATTTCAATCAAAGTGCGGATATCTTTCCCGCCCGCTTCCAGTGCTTCGCCCTGCATCCCCAGTTTGGTAAGGTATGAAGCGGTTCCCAAAGTATTATTAAGCAGCATCGTAACGGCGGTGGTAATACAGTAGGTCGTTCCGAAAATCATGGCGTAAAACCCTCCCTGCCCGGCACCGTACATCATAGCACTGCCGGCAGACAGCCGGTTTTTCATACAATATTTCAGCATGATATAACGGCCGAATCCGCAAGTCAGTGCGGTAATCAACGCGTCATAAAACGCACCCTGCCACGGAATCGCAGGAACCGATGGAAGCAAAGAAAATAAAAGGTTGATCAGCAGCCCGCATAAAAGAACCCCAAATAAAAAGAAACCTGCCATACCAAGAAAGAAACCGGATATCTTCGCCGCGTACTTTTTACTGCAATAAAACATCAGAATAACCGGTCCGGCAACACAAACAAGAGAAGACAATATTAAAATAAATATAGTACCATTTGAAAATGTAAACTCCATATTACATACCTATCCCTTCTCACCGTATATCATATCATGAGAAGGAAAAAATGACAAGGGTGTAATGGAACCATGAGAGTATCAATATACTCCGGAGAGGAGAAACCGTGAGTTCGTTATATGAAGAATTGGCACAATACCGAAGCAAAAACCTTTATCCGTTTCATATGCCGGGGCATAAGAGGAATCCTGCTTTCTCAATGGAGAACCCTTATCTGTTTGATGTTACCGAAACAGAGGGAACCGACGACCTTTATTTTGCCTCCGGCATGATAAAAGAAGCCGAGGAAAGGGCAAGGGAAGCATATGGTTCACGGGAAACAAAATACCTGACAGGCGGAAGTACGGCGGAGNNCAAGATACTGATGGCAAGGAACTGCCATCAATCCGTATACCATGCCGTTTTAACAATGAATTTAATCCCGTATTATATGTATCCCGGAAGGAGGGAACCCTCCGGTATTTATAACGGGGTTACGCGGGAAGACGTGGAAAAGGTACTGGAAAAGGTACCGGATATTAAGTGTGTTGTCATTACCTCTCCTACCTATGAGGGTATGGTTTCGGATATTAAAGGGATTGCCGCCTTTCTGCATAAGAGGGGTGTGCTGCTCATTACAGACGAGGCGCACGGCGCACATTTGAAATGGCATAAAGCATTTCCGGTTTCGGCTTTGGAGGCAGGGGCGGATATTGTGATACAAAGCCTGCACAAAACATTACCGGCACTGACACCGGCGGCGTTGCTTCATATCGGGACCGACCGGGTTTCTGTAAGCAAAATCAAGAAAAATCTGCAGATTTATCAAACAAGCAGTCCCTCCTATGTGCTGATGTCAAGTATGGATCAGTGTATTACATGGCTCGGCGGGAACGGGAAAGATGCCTTTGAATTATTTTACCGTTTATGTACGGCGTTTTATAAAAAGACGGAACAGCTAAAATATTTGTCCGTGCTCCGTCATCCGGACAAAGACTGTTCCAAAATCATTATCCTGACAGACCGCACAAATATTACGGGGTACCGGTTGGGCAGTATACTGAGAACAGAATATCGGCTGGAAACGGAAATGCAGCAGCCGCATTATGTGACGGCGATTACCGGAGCGGCGGATACCGAAGAAGCCTGGGTTCGATTGGCAGATGCGCTCCTTATGATTGACCGCGGATTGAAGCATGTCTGTAAGACAGCAGGTTTCGGGCGGCAAAGCTCCCCGGATTGTCAATGTAATCCGGGGGACCGGCATGTGACCCGGAACAAATATACGCCATATGAAGCGGACTTGTGTCCGGGAGAAATTGTGGAGTGGCGGGATGCCGCCGGCAGAATATCGAAAGAATATGTCTATACCTATCCGCCGGGAATACCGTGTATCGTACCCGGAGAGGTCATAACGGAGGAAATCCTGCAAAACTTAGCATCAATCAGACAATCCGGCGGGACATTGCGGGGATTGGCGGATGAAAGCGGGGGCAGGATAGAAGTTACAGCAAAACAAGCATAAATGAAAGTTAAATGCCGTGGGAAAAATATTTATGATTATTGGGAAAAGTGCAACGGGAAAGGATACGATATTTTGCAAGCTGCTTGAGAAGTGTCCGGAGCTGAATCGGGTCATACCCTATACGACAAGACCGATACGGAAAGGTGAAATAAACGGGGCGGAATACATTTTTTGCTCCGAGGAGGATATGCACCGGTTAGAGGACGAAAATAAGATAATTGAATGCCGGAAGTATGATACGGTCTATGGTGCGTGGTATTATTTTACAGTAGATGATGAAAGAATGGACTTTGAAAAGAATGATTATCTCATGATTTCCACATTGGAGGGTTACGAACAGGTTTGCCGTCACTTCGGAAAAGCTCGGATTATGCCGATTTATATAGTAACGGAGGATTTTGAGCGGCTCAGCCGTTCCATAGCAAGGGAGAAAAAACAAAAAAATCCCTGTGCGGCAGAGATTTGCCGCCGTTTCTTGGCAGATGAGGAAGATTTTTCGGACAGGAAAATAGAAAAAGCGGGTATCCATACGGTTTTTAAAAACGATGATTTAAGGAATTGTGTTGATGAAATTTTCCGATTGATAAAAAACGCTAGATAAAAGAAAGAGAAGTATGTTATAATATAATTCTATTCCCGTAAGGACAGAGCGGAGGTGGGTATCGTTTGGAAATTAAAGTTACAGATCTTCAACAAACAGGTCCGGTGGAAAAACAAGAGGCAAAGCAGAACATTCCGGAAGACTTTAAGTTTAAATTGATGAGTTCGATTGACGAAAGCGGTTTAAAGGCACGTCTAAGCGTTATGATGGAAGAAATTACAATGCAGGGGAAAAAGCTGGGGAAGCATATGGATGTCCGCGATATGAAACATTACCGGGGGCTCATCAAAGCATTTATGAATGAAATCGTAAACCGTTCGCATAAATTCAGCCGTGAGAATTTTTTGGACAGACGCGGAAGACATCGTGTCTACGGAATGATAAAGCGGGTTGACGCCGTTTTGGATGAATTGGCGGAAGAACTGATTAAAGAAGAAAAGGATAACTTAACAATCCTTGGAAAGATTGATGAAATCAGAGGTATCTTGCTGGATATTTTCACATAAACAGCGGCAAAGGATGAGGAGGGATTGTATGAATGGATTTTCGGGGATCATTGGCAATGAACTGATCAAGGAACACATGTACAAAGCCATACAAGAGGATAAACCCTATCATGCTTATATATTACAGGGAGAAACCGGTGCCGGCAAAAAGATAACGGCAGTTGCTTTTGCCGCCGGGCTGCAATGTACCTGTGACGGAGAACGTCCCTGTGAATATTGTGTTTCCTGCAGACAGATCAAGGCGAATTGTCATACGGATGTGATATGGATTGAGAAAGAAAAGTCCGGATACGGCGTGGAAGAAATACGTAATCAATTGAATCAGGCGGTTTCCATGAAACCATATACAAGTAAATACAAAATTTTCTTAATCACAGAAGCGGAAACAATGACCGAGGCAGCACAGAATGCGCTGTTAAAAACCATTGAAGAACCGCCGGAATATGCGGTTATTATTTTAATGACAAATAACATAAACAATCTTTTGCCAACGGTTCGTTCGCGGTGTATGACTTTGGAGTTCGGGCCTCTTACAACGGCGGCAATTGAAGAGTATCTGATCAAGCAGCACAAGATACCGGATTATTTAGCCAAGACCAGTGCGATGTTTGCACAG
Source organism: Lachnoclostridium sp. UBA933 (assembly GCA_002293545.1). Taxonomy (GTDB): domain Bacteria; phylum Bacillota; class Clostridia; order Lachnospirales; family Lachnospiraceae; genus UBA933. The sequence goes on from DBDL01000002.1 coordinate 7,275, forward strand.
GGGAATTTAGGAAAAGCAATCCGTTATGCAACCGCCGAAAATTTCATCCAGAAAAAAGAGAAAATCTTACAAATGCTGAGAAAAATACAGCAAATGAAAGTTTTCAATATTATTACGGATTTGAAAACAATCATAAAAAATAAGGAAGAAGCAAGTGATGCGATTGACTTAATGATAATCTGGTATCGGGACGTATTATTATTTAAAGCCACAAACGATGTCAACCAGATTTTATTATCCGAAGAATATTTGAATATATTAGAGGATGCAAAGAGGTTAAGTTATTCTAAAATCGAAGAAATTTTGCAGGGATTTGAAAAAGCCAAGATTCGTCTTCATGCAAATGTTAATCTTGAGGTGGCAATGGAATTGATGCTGCTGAATATAAAGGAATAGAGTAAGCGGAGGTAATTATGACTAAGGTTATTGGTGTTCGTTTCCGCAGGGCGGGCAAGGTATATTATTTTACGCCGGGGAGGTATACGCTGAAGCGGGACGATCATGTTATTGTAGAAACGGCAAAAGGGGTTGAATTAGGACAAGTTGTACTGCCGCCTACCGAGGTGGCGGAAGAAAAACTGGCATCCCCGGTCAAGGGAGTGATACGTATTGCGACCGAGAAGGACCGGGAAGAAGAAGAAGAGAACCGGAATAAAGAAAAAGAAGCCTATGAAATCTGTTTGGAAAAAATCGAAAACCATAAGCTTGAAATGAAGCTGATTGAAGCGGAGTACACTTTTGACCGCAATAAATTATTATTTTATTTTACGGCGGACGGACGTATTGATTTTCGTGAACTCGTAAAAGACTTAGCGGCAGTTTTCCGTACAAGGATTGAATTACGGCAAATCGGTGTGAGGGATGAAACCAAAATACTGGGAGGAATGGGAATCTGCGGCCGGATTCTTTGCTGTAACTCCTATCTTTCTGAATTTGCGCCGGTATCAATAAAAATGGCAAAAGAGCAGAACCTATCCTTAAACCCTACGAAAATCTCCGGGGTATGCGGACGTCTGATGTGCTGTCTGAAAAACGAAGAAGAAGCCTACGAGTATCTGAACCGCAAGCTTCCCAATATCGGAAGTCAGGTAAAGACACCGGAAGGGCTGGTCGGAGAGGTGATCAGCATTGCCGTTTTAAAACAAAGAATCAAGGTTGTTGTCACACTGGAAAAGGATGAAAAGGAAGTTCGCGAATATGGCGTAGAAGAATTGAAATTCCGCCGTGAGAAGAAACGTAACAGTTCAAAAATAGATAAGGAACTAAAAGAGCTGGAACATTTGGAAAAGGAAGAAGGGAAGTCCCGGCTGAATGACAACTGATTTTTTGAAAGAGGGAGAACGCTTAGACGATTTGCAGCGGGATGGATTGAAGCTGATTCAGAACCCCAGGCAGTTCTGTTTTGGAATGGATGCGGTTTTGCTTTCTGCCTTTGCGGAAGCAAAAGCAGAGGACAAGGTGCTGGATTTATGCTCCGGAAACGGCGTCATTCCTATTTTAATGGCGAGTAAGAAAAAAGGGCGTGTTATTACGGGGCTGGAAATCAGGGAAGACGTTGTAAACATGGCGGAGAGAAGCATTTTATATAATGGGCTTCAAGAGCATATATCCATGAAAAGAGGGGATGTAAAGACGGCTTCTCTGGTTTTTGAACCCTCTTCCTTTGACGTAATAACCTGCAATCCGCCTTATATGATTGCAAATCACGGTCAGCAAAGTAAAAATGAAGCAGTTTTGACTGCAAAGCATGAAATATTATGCAGCTTGGAGGATGTTTTACGGGAAGCAGAAAAACTATGCAAACCGGGAGGACATTTTTTTATGGTTCACCGTCCGTTTCGGCTGGCTGAGATCCTGTCTAAAATGGCGAAATACGGCTTAGAACCCAAGAGGCTGCGTCTGGTATACCCTTATGCCGATAAAGAGCCGAATATGGTCTTAATCGGGGGCGTACGGGGAGGACAGCCGAGAGTGCATGTAGAGAAACCGCTGGTCGTATATGAGAAAGAGGGAAAATATACGGAAGAGGTGTACCGGCTTTATGAGTGAAACGGAGAAAACCATGCAGGGAGAGTTATATTTATGTGCAACACCAATCGGAAACATGGAAGATATTACGCTTCGTGTCCTGCGCATATTGCAGGAGGCGGACTTAATTGCGGCAGAGGACACAAGGCATACATTAAAGCTTTTGACCCATTATGAAATTAAGACGCCAATGACAAGTTATCATAAATTCAACCAAAAAGAAAAGACCTCATCCCTGATCCGTAAAATGACAGAGGGTACAGTAATCGCACAGGTATCCGATGCGGGAACACCCGGAATTTCCGATCCGGGGGAAGAATTGGCACGGGCAGCATATAAAGCAGGGATTAAAGTCACCGCGCTTCCCGGAGCTACGGCAATGATACCGGCGGTTATACTAAGCGANNGGGAAGATTTTCGTTTGAAGGGTTTTTGCCCGCCAATAAAAAAGAGCGGAATAAAATACTGGAACAGCTAAAAACCTCAGAAAAGCCGGCTGTATTTTATGAAGCCCCGCACCGGGTACGGAAGACATTACAGATATTCTCCGAAACGGTCGGCGGGAACCGGAAAGTTTCCGTATGCAGGGAGCTGACAAAGAAATATGAAGAAATTTTATTATTTACGATAGAAGAAGCGATAGCATATTATCAAAAAACCGCACCCCGCGGCGAGTTTGTTCTGGTACTGGACGGAGCTGACCAAGAAAAAGCCGCTGCGGAGAGCAGGGCAAAGTGGAAAGAGCTGTCCCCCGAACAGCATGTGGACTATTATATAAAACAGGGACTCCCAAGAAAAGAAGCAATGAAAATGGCGGCTAAGGACAGAGGTGTGTCCAAGAGAGAACTATATTCCGAATTGATAGGAAAGGACTTTTTCTTAAATTAAAAAGAGGAGTCTAGGGGAACTCCTCTTTTCGTAAGGAATATATGATCATATTAAGCCAGCAAGCGTTGCCAATTCTTTAATCGATTGTGCGGATACTTTAAATCCCTTATAATCGATTAAATCATCTCCCGAACCCGTAAATACGTCTGTGGGTACCCTTTTCATCAGAATGATCTTTTCGTCCTCAATGTAAATCTCCAGATAGTCGCGTTTCCCAATTCCCAGGGAGCGTCTTAATTCAATCGGTAACGTAATCCTCCCTAAGTTGTCTAATTGTCTGCTAATTCCTGTGTCTTTCATGTCACATCTCCTTCATGCAAATATTGTCGATTTATGTATCTTCTTGTAAGGTATGATATCACGGTAAATCGACAAAGTCAATAATCATATTAAAAAAAATTATAAAATCTTTGTTAAAAAGTCTTTTTTTCCGGTAAACCATCATATATTCTTATAACCTTGATGCAAAGGGTAAGTATATGCTTAATTATTTATGGGGAGTCATTATTATTGTTGGCATTGTGGTTGCCGCCTTTATGGGAACATTGGGTGACCTTGGCTCATCTGCTTTAGAATCTTCCAAGGAAGCCGTTATGTTATGTATCACCATGCTGGGAGTTATGTCGCTCTGGACAGGATTGATGAACATTGCAAAAGAGTCGGGTATGATCGCAGGCTTGACAAAATTGCTGAAACCAGTATTGAAGTTTTTATTCCCCGATATTCCGAGGAATCATATTGTCAATGAGTATATTTCTTCAAATATGATTGCAAATATGCTGGGGTTGGGATGGGCGGCTACGCCGCTTGGTTTGAAGGCAATGAAAGAGTTAAAGGAGCTGAATCGGAATAAGTCAGTTGCGAGTTGTGACATGTGTACGTTTTTGATTGTGAATATCTCGTCATTACAGTTAATTCCGATTAATATTATTGCATTCCGAAGTCAGTACGGGTCGGTGAATCCGGCGGGGATTGTGCTGACGGCACTGATTGCCACAGCGATTTCGACGGCGGCAGGGGTGGTGTTTAGTGTGGTGGCGAGGAAGGTTTCAGGGAACCGGGGGTAAAAATATTCTTTGACGGAAAAGGAAACCTACATTGTCCGGGCTTTATGCAATAATTTTATTACATAAAGGTTATTTATTATGTTTATAAATATGTATGCCCTGATAATTTGACACACAAACAAAGCCGGTATGCCAAGTGCTGGTGTTATTTCAGTTATTACAAAACACCGAGCTGCAATCCTTTATCTTCTTCACAGCCTGTTACAATATTAAAGCATTGGACTGCCGCTCCGGAAGCACCCTTTCCTAAATTATCAAACTGTGATGTCAGCAGAATCCTGTCTGAATTGCCGGTTACATATATTCTCATACCGTCCCAGCCGGAACATATATTACCGCCTATAAAGTCCCTGTATTCTGCCTCAATACCATATGGCATTACATGGATAAATTTCTGGTTCGCATAGTAATCGGTCATAAGCTGATGTATTTCAAGCGGAGCCGGCTTATCTTTTAGGTATTCCGTATAAAGAGGGAGAGAGGTTACCATACCGCTGTAATAATCCGCTATAATCGGGGTAAACAGCGGTTCTCTTTGTAATCCCGTTATTTTTTTCATTTCTTTTAAATGCTTGTGCTGTTGACTTAATGCATACTCACGGGGTGCGTCAAATTCAGCGGAACGATTTTTATCCTCATATTCGGAAATCCTTTGTTTCCCGCCGCCGCTGTATCCGGTAAGGGAAACGATACTGACCGGATAACCCGGATCAAGAATCCCAAGGGATTTTAAAGGATAGGCTAAAGAAACAAAGCCGGTTGCATGGCAGCCCGGTACGGAAATCCGTTTGCTTTCCCGAATCTTTTTTCTTTGCGACGGGTTTAGTTCCGGGAAACCATATGTCCAGCCGCCGGCAGTTCTGTGCGCGGTAGAGGCATCAATAACGGTTACATTTTCGTTTTCTATAAATGAAACAGATTCTCTTGCCGCATCATCAGGAAGACAAAGGAAGGTGACATCGGAGTGGTTTATTATTTTTTTTCGTTCATTGACATCCTTTCTTAAATCAGAAGAAATATTCAATAATTCAATATCGTCACGGTTCTGAAAGCGTTCAAAAATACTAAGACCTGTGGTACCTGCGCTCCCGTCAATAAATACTTTTGTTTTCATAGTATTCTTTCTCCTAACTGTCCGGATCAGTATCCAGTGTTTTCTGTAAACGGTAAATCAAGTATGATTATCATATCATAATATTTTTCTGATCATAAGTCAATTGATTTCCTGTAAAATGAAATAGCAAGGATAACAATATACAACAATTACCTGTGCCTTACCCGGATAATAACCTTTGCCTTCTTCTTGCCTTCTTCTGTTATGCAGGTAATAACAGCCCTGCCTTTTTTCCGTGCTGTTACCTTGCCTGCCGCAGACACTTTGGCGATGGATGGTTTACTTGATTTCCATGTTACTTTTTTATGTGAAGCATTGGGCGGGGATATTACCGGGTGCAGCTTTACTGATTTTTTCGGGTTAAGTTTGAAGGATTTACGGTTCAGTTTGATTTTTTTGACTGCTTTGCCGTTTACATATATTCTGCAAACCGCCTTTTTCCCGTTTGTCTTGGCGGTAATGACGGACTTGCCCTTTTTTAACCCCGTTACTTTTCCGGCAGAAGATACTCTTGCGACGGACGGCTTGCTTGATTTCCATGTGACCTTATTGATTGCCGCATTTGCGGGAGAGATAGCGGCGTGCAGTGTTACGGATTTTTTAGCCTTGATGACGGCGGCAGTTTTATTCAGTGTTATTTTTTTAACGGCAGCCGCAGGTAATACGGGTTTCGGTGTTACCTTGGCAATAGTTTGCGCCGCGCCGTTTACAGTAACTGCACAGGCTGCGGTATGATTGCCTTCAACGGTTGTTACCGTTATGACGGCAATGCCTGAACGGAGTGCGGTCACTTTCCCCTGCTCATCTACGGTGACTGCCGCCGGATTGCTGCTTACCCATATCACATCCTTAATGGTTGCATTTGCGGGGCTTATGGCGGCTTTCAATACCGTGCCGGCACCCGCATTAAGGGAAAGAGCGGTTTTGTCAAGAGAGATACTGTCGATAGGAGCTGCGATAGGAGCAGAATATGCTTTTATGGGTAAATTGTCATAATCATAAATCGTTCCAAAAACCGGAACACGAATATCGGGGCTTCGTTGGATTTCGGCAACGATTTCTTTCCAATCCTGCCAATTCCCTTCTGAAAATACAAAGCTTTCACCTGTGTTGATGATACCGACAGCGTAGTTCGTATAATGATTACCAATGCTGTTAGCATATCCCATGCCGGCTTGATTGAGTGCATTATCCGCAATGATTTTGTAGCCGTCCTCTGCCTGCTGTGTCACAATGACCGAATAGGACTGTCCCTTATTGATAAAAAATTCTTCATTAAGCCGGATACGGTGATATCCGCCATAAGGGTAGGTTTCGCTGACGGTCGTCAGAAGCGTGCCGTCTTTTGGATTTTTATACCCTTCTTTCAGGCGGTAAAGCTCATAAGTTACTTTCGTATTCGGATTGCCTGTTTCACAGGAAAAGGATCGTACAAACTGAGCCTCCCTGGCGGCAAACACATTTGCCATAGAAACAGGTTCGGGAACACTGACGGAAGTTACACCGCTTGAAGGCATGTAATCATACTGGTCAATCAGGAAACGTTCTTCCTGCTGTCCGCCGTCTTCCGTATAAAAATCAAATGACTCGGCAAAGCTGATGCTTTTATCATAATAGGACAGGTAAAAATAACCCTCCCCATCAATACCCCAGCCGCCCGGCATATAATTGGGAAAAGGCTCACTAATGCCGCCCCAACTGTTTTTGACGATCCAAGCGCCGTTGCCGGGAGGCTGTTTGCCGGAAATAAAATGACCGCTGTTGTACGAGTCGTCCCATCCGACAATCGTCACAACATGGTTTGACGGAACCATTTCATAAGTATAGTGTGACCATGTATCAAGGCTGATATAGTTTGACGGATTCAACTGACCCGGAAGCGAAGTGTCGGCACAGAAAGAAACGGCGACGGCACGTCCGGCAAGCAGTTCACCCTTGTAACAGTATCAGTAAGATGTTTATAATCCGTGCCGGATATCTTGCTTTAGATGATGATGTTTTGTTCATAATGGATTCATCCTTTCTTTGTACATGCCCTTATGCTTTCAAATATTATATTTACAGCATAAACTATGCCCGTTTAGTCCGGGCTCAAATAACTCAATAAAAATATATGACGGCAGCACCAAAAAGGTGTGAAAAGGGATAGGTAAATCCGGTTAAAATCTGATTTTAGAATGTAGAGCAGATTGATTTATGATTTGTCAAAGAAAAAATACCAAAATGAAATTACTATAATAGACAACACTAAATATAATTAACTGATATAATGGCTTTATTTCTACAAAAATTTCCTGCCCGTAATCGCCATAACCCCTATAAGAACGCTATTGTTTCAATATTTTTACATTGTCATATGTCGATATATTAATGTTGAAACCAGTAATAATATAGGGTATTATAGTAATACATGTTTCGTCAAATTATTTCAATGAAAGGAAGGTGAATATCATAATCATATGGAAACATATCAATTAATGGCAGCAGTGGGCATCACATATCACCAAAGGAAGAAGGAAAAGGAAAGAAAAAACTAATAAAACGAAAAGGAGCAATAAATTGTATAAGATAATAATTTGCGATAATGACGAAAATTACATTAAAAAGTTAAAAAAGACAATTTTAACATGTTGCACGAGCAAAAGAAATGTTCAATTTCTTGAATACTTTGACGGAACGGAATTATTAAAAAATTTACCTTCACCAAAGGAGGCATGGGCTGTTTTTTTGGACGCTAAGATGGAAGATTCAAAAGGAAAGCAAGTAGACGTATTACTGCGGAATAAAAAATATGACGGAACATTGGTATTATACTCCGAAAACGATGCACCTACGGCTGAAATGATCAAGATTTCTCCCTATCGTTATTTATCAAAAATGATGTCAGATAAAAAATTAGAAGAAGAAATAGGCGAGATTATTGCAGAAATGGACCGGAACATAGCGTTGCTTTCGATCGAAGCTTCTTATCAAAGAGAAAAGGTGTTTTTAAGGACAACGGATATCGTATATTTCACACACCATCGGAAAGGCAGTGTCATTCATCTGACAAAAGAAGGGCAAAAGCGTTATACAGAAGGGAATGTCATTACAACACTTGGGTTTAAAGAGTTATTGGAAGTTCTGTATCCTGTTGGATTTATCATTCCGCATAACAGCTATCTGGTGAACTTAAAATTTGTAACAAAATACAACGTACAGAGTGAAATCTTTGAACTGGACAGCAAAATATTTCCTATATCAAGAAAAAACATATCATCATTTGCAGAGGAACTGCGTGAATTTAAGAATGGTGAGCTAAAAAAGCAGTATTTTCAAATTCGCCATGAATGATTTCCTAATAAATATATATGGATAAAAGATGATTGATACAGGATGATTATATATGTAATACGGGATGGTAAATAGTAACATTAGAAGTCAGTCAAAAACAGCAATAACATAAAATGACGTTAAAATAACAAAATATGGACCTTGAGTTGAAATGTATTTTGCGATATGACATAATATGGACAAACCTCAGAGAGGTAAAAGGGTAAATGAAATGACAGAAGCCAATCCGGATAAAAGTTAAAAGTCCGGATTATAAAAAAGGAGGGATGTCTATGATTGTGGGATAGGAAAGTATACAAATCGTAACTATCAAAAAAAATTATAAATAAAAGGAGAGTAAGAACATGACGAAAAAAGTAAAAAGCTCAGTAGCAAAAGTATTAACGTTAGTAATGGTTTTATCAGCAGTATTTAGTTTATCTATGGCGTTTGCAGGGGTTGCAAGTGCAGCAGGACCGGAAGAAGTACCGGTTAATATGTATCTGAATTTGGATACGGATTATTATGGAGAAAGAGCATTAGTCCATGATGCCAATTATGGGTCATGGTCTGATGAGTATTACAATGTTGAGGAGTCAGTAGTAGTAGGAGATCGTATTTTATTTACGGTTACATTATATGGAGTAAGCGATTTTAAGCAAGCAGCATTCCAGAGTTCTGCAAATGAATACGTTTGGACAAGCGACATTCCGACAGTATGGCATGATGGCGGTATTCCTGACGGAACAACTCTTACCGGTGCAATCCCAGTAACGGCAGCTAACGACAGCTTTTCGTTTAAGATTTTTTTAGCTAATCCGGTTAATGACCCTCCGAATACAGAAGGAGTATATATTGAAAACCTTCGCGTAGCTAAGCTTCCGGTTCCGAGCCTTTCACCTAGTACCTACACCGGTGCAAACATTGAGCTTGATGAAACATATGAAGGAATCGCAACGCTTGTAGAAAACGGCAGCGTATATGAGCATTACATCAATGTAAATGATGACTATAATGCAGGCGATGTATACAGCGTATCCTATTATATTTATGATTTGAATGATCCTGCTCTTCCATTCAAGCAAGTAGCAACCCAAACGGAGTTAGACGGCTGGAGTTCCTTTAATGCAAAATGGGTAGATACAGGCATTCCAAGCGGACAGCTTATTTCCGGTTTCNNGAGAGCAACTGACAGCGGTACCGGTTCATTTGCAGTTAAGATCCACGCAGATAACAGACTGTCAGGAAGCGGACCGATAGACGTTGCTATAACAGACTTAATCGTTCATAAGTATGTAGACTGATTATCGGTTATTTGTATAACAGATGAAGAAATCTAAGTGTTAGAATTTTTATGAAGGAATGCTTACAGAAACGAATAAGCTATTCAAATATTGTAAGGTATTAATAATAAAAGTACATTGTTTATGATTGGGTGGTATCAGTTGATACCGGAGTGATTTATATAAACAATGTACTTTTGTGTTTCCACAATATTATAGACATTATATAAATATGTAAATAAACATATTTTTTATGTATTGCCTTACAGGAATATATATGTTAAAATAGGTATCAATTTATAAAATAATTTATTTTAAGGAGGTTTTATCTTGTAATGAAGAAAAGTCTTAGAAGAGCAGTATCCACACTAATGATAGGTATTATGGCATTTTGTCTGCTTGCCGCACCGGCACCAATGGTCACTTTAGCGGCAAAGGCAAAAAAGCCAAGTCTTAGCCCTAAAAAAACAACGATCACAGTAGGTAAATCAAAAAAAATCACTTTAAAGAATGCAAAAAAAGCGAAGAAGACCAAATGGTCAGCGAAACCAAAAAAGGCAGTCAAATTATCTGGGAAAAAGAAAAAAAGTGTTATGGTAAAAGGGAACCGGGAAGCAAAGAAAGTTGTCCTTACCGCAAAATTCAGAATTGGAAAAAAGAAACGAACCGCAAAATGTACGATCGCAGTTCGGAAAAGAACAGTTCCCAATACACCGTCGCCGTCAAGTCGGGTAACCGTACGACCCAGACCAACGGCAATCATAAATCCAACGCCCATACCGACAGAAGAAGTGACACCGGCAGCGGGAAGTCCGACACCGACATCAGCGATAACGCCAACGGCTACACCAACGCCGGAACCAACACCGACAAGTATAATGGCTCAGCTTACTCCCCCGGAGGACATAGAAGAGCAAATCACCCCGCCCGATTTGCTGACGACACTGAAAGGAGAACCGGTAACAAAGGACACATGGGGAGAACGAAGAGAAGAAATCAAAGGAATGCTTCAATACTATATGTACGGTATATGGCGTGACGGCGAAGATGTTTCGGCAACCGTCAGCAGCAATAAGATGACAATAACCGTAAAGCATCCGAATGATGCGGCGAAATCAATGAGCTTTACAGCGAACATAAAACTGCCGGCAACAGGGACAATGCCGGACGGCGGATGGCCGGTTATTATTTCACCGGGGATAACACCTGTGGGTTCCCAAAATGAGGCAAGCTATATAGATGCTCAAGAGTATGCAACCATTACCTTTACAATGGGTGACATCGCTTCATATGATGGAAAAAGCGGAGGATTTTATAACTTGTACCCATATGAAGAAAGCTGGGAAGAGCAAACAGGATTAATAATGGCATGGGCATGGGGATTCAGCAAAATATTGGATGCCTTGGANNACACAAGCCGGTGCATTGAATATTAATAAAGATTTTGCAATTGCGTCGGGAACTACGGCTAATGGGAGTGCGCCTCTGGGAGGCACGGCAAAGGCAGCTGCCTGTGCGGGAGCCTTTGATGAGAGATTCAAAGTAACCGTGGCATTTAATTCCGGCTACGGCGGACTGACGATGGGGCGCTATCATTCACCGGCTAATCCGTTTAACCTGATGCCGGAATTTGAAAATGATCCGGGTAAGGACAATTTGACTCTGGATAAATGGGAAAACAATACGCCGGATGTAACATGGGACGAGATAAATAAAAATTATTATAACGGTAATTTTGCAAAGTTCAAGTCTTTTGAGCATTTACCGGTTGATGCGCATTTTGTAGCGGCATTAAGCTGTATGGAAGGCAGGTATCTTTTCATGTCCAGCAATATCAATGGCGCTACGAATGGTTCCGCACCGGGACTATGGTATACGTATGAAAAAGCAAAGGAAGCTTTTGAGCTGATGGAACTGGAGGACAATCTTGCAATCCATTATCACTTAAACTCACCTTCTCCTGTAGATATTGATCTTTGTAAAATGTTTGCCTATGTTAATTATCACTTGAAGAATAAACCGGTTGATATCTCCCAATTTACGGAAAGATGGGTTTCGCTTATGGAAGAATGGTCACTGGAAGATCTGAAAACCTGTATCTTTGCCCATGAAGATAACGCTGCAGTGTATGCGGCAGGGAAAATGCCGCAGCCGGATCCAACGGACATCCCGACGACGGACATCCCGACGACGGATATCCCAACGACAGACATTCCGACAACGGATATCCCAACAACGGACATCCCGACGACAGACATCCCGACAACGGACATCCCGACGACGGACATCCCGACGACGGACGTCCCGACAACGGACATCCCGACGACAGACGCCCCGATAAGCAATATTACAACAATGGAGCAGCTTGATCAAATTGCTCCGCCCGGAGTAATAACACCAAACCCTGTTCCTCCTGAGTTGCTGAAGATGTATAACGGAACACCGGTAACAAAAGACACATGGGAAGAACGAAGAGAAGAAATCAAGGGAATGCTTCAGTATTATGTCTATGGTATATGGCGTGAAGGTGAAGAAGTATCCGTTGCCAATGTCACTGCCAGCTCGATGTCAATAACGGTAAAAAATCCGGAAACAGAAAAAACCATGAATTTTACTCCAACGATTTCATTGCCGGAGGGTGATGCTCCAGCGGGAGGTTGGCCGGTTATCATTGTATTGAATGGCAGTTCGGCAAATACGGCTGCATTGGCAAAGATGAAGAGCCAAGGTTATGCAACGGTTACCTTTACGACGTCAAATATGAGTAGCGCTACGAGTAGAACCGGAGGCTTCTATAATTTATATCCATATGGTTCAACTTGGAAAGAACAAACGGGTATCATTATGGCTTACGCATGGGGATTCAGTAAAATATTGGATGCTTTAGAAAAACCGGAAACAGAGAGTTTGAACATTGATACAGATTTAGCTATTGTATCAGGAACCGGTATCGGGGCTATGGCAGCAGGTGCAGGGAATATAGCCAAAGCAGCCGCTTGTGCGGGAGCGTTTGATGACAGATTCAAAGCGGCAGAAGTATATAATTCAGGTTATTTCGGATTAACAATGGGACGATATCGTTCACCGGCTGACACATTTGACTTAACGTCGGAATTTGAAAATGACCCGAGTAAGCCTGCTTCACCGCAGCTGAATGTATGGAAGAATGCTACGGCGGATCCAACATGGGCGACGCTTGCTTCCAGTTCCACTACCAATTATAGATATCTTTACAACGATAACCTCTACAAATTCAAATCCTTTGAGCAATTGCCGGTCGATGCACATTTCCTTGCGGCATTATACTGTAAGGAAGACAAATATCTATTCATGTCCAGCAATATCAATGGTACCACTTACGGTTCCGCACCGGGACTTTGGTATACCTATGAGTGTGCGAAAGAGGCTTACACTCTAATGGAATTAGAAGATAATCTGGCAATTCATTATCATTTGAATTCTGCAACTACGACAGAAGTAGATTATACTAAAATGCTTGCCTTTACCGACTACTATCTGATGGATAAACAGATTGATTATGATGTGTTTAAAGAGAAATGGCCTTTCATGGAGAATTGGACACTAGCGGATCTAAAAACCTGTATCTTTGCCCATAATGACAACAAAGACGCATATGAAGCAGGGAAAGCAAAATAATCAAAAAGAATGATTTATAAAAAGCCGCATTTACAAAATAAAGGAGGAGAGGAAATTATGATGACAGCAACCCTTTTCGCAAAAATAATTTTATTTTGTGTAGCAATAATAAATAGCTATATACCAATAGCAGCGATACTAATATCGAATGCTGTAAAAATCATAAATGACATCACTTTTAAAGAAATCGTTATACCATTGATTGTATTTAGCAGCAGTTGTATCATTGAAGAAATTATAAGAGCAAAACTAAAGAATTATTTTAAGAAGCAGCAGAAAGTATAATATGTTATATAAAAAGTCCTAATAGATTGGTCCCTATTAGGACTTTTTAAAAATTGAATCCCTGCAATGGTCAGTTGCAGGGATTCAAAACCGCATAATAATAAAAAGTATTTACCAATACATAATTTATTTTAACAAAGAAAAGAGGATACGGCAAGCATTTTTTAAACTGTAGTTATTACAAATAATCACAAAATCCGGCATAATCGTATAATCACTGATGACCGCCGTATAATCAGCATCACAACCTGATTAAAATTTTACTTTAAATAAGATTGTATTTATGTTACAATATACCTACAAATCAAAATCGAAAGGAGCGTACATAGTAGAAGATACCAGATACTATGCAAGCAGATATGACAAAAAGCATAAAAGGCATAAAACCCATGAAAAGATTTTTAACAATGGTATTGGCAATGGCATTGATTGCTTCTTCCTTTGGCAGTGCACCTGCGGCAGAGGCAGCCAAAAAAGCACCCAAAACAAAAAAAATCACCTTGTCAGCCAAGAAAAAGACACTAAAAGCAGGCGCTAAATTCACATTAAAAGTAAAAAGCGCCAAACCCAAAAAAGCGTCAAAAGCAGTAACATGGAAATCGAATAAGAAAAAAATAGCAACCGTAAGCAAAAAGGGTGTTGTAAAGGCCCTGAAAGCAGGAAAGGCAACGATAACCGCCACATCAAAAAAGAATAAAAAAGCAAAGGCAAAGTGTGTCGTTACGGTTCGGGGGGCAAAACCAACGCCGAATCCAACCACAGCACCGACGAAGCCTCCTACGCAAAAACCGGAACCCACGCCCAATATTACACTGCCGGATGATTCAATGAAAGGGTCCACAGACATTAAAATGGGTACCGTGATCAATCCGACCAAGATTGCAAGCGCTAATTTCACGGCACTTGCAAAACAGCAGTTTGACATGGTGACATTCGAGAATGAAATGAAAGGTTATTCCTTGCTCGACGTAGAAGCTTCCCAGAAAAGCACGGACGGTATGCCGGTTTGTAAGTTCGGACAGGCGGACAGTATGATGGATTGGGCAAAGAAAAACGGTTTTGAAGTACGCGGTCACGTTCTTATTTGGGAGAGCAGCACATCACAGCAATTTTTCCATGAAGGCTATGATACATCCAAACCTCCGGTTACAAGAGAAACACTGCTTGCCAGAATGGACAGTTATGTCATGCAGGTTATTTCGCACTTTAATCAAAAATATCCGGGAATGGTTACCGCATGGGATGTTGTGAATGAAGCAATCCTTCCGGTGGAGGACGGCGGCACAATGAATGCGGAAGTCGGATTGCCGATACGAACAGGAAATTATTATAATATTCTGGGACCGCATTATATAAAAGACGCTTTCAAATGTGCAAGAAAAGCAGTGAATGCAGTCAATAAAGATATTAAATTGTTCTACAATGATTATAATACGTTTGAAGCCAAAAAGAGAGGACCGCTTGTCAACCTGATTAAATACTTGAATGCGGACGGAGAAGAAAAGCTTCTGGATTGCATGGGTATGGAAGGATATGTATTATANNCAAACTTTCCATGGAAGCATTCCAAGGTGCCGGTGTTCAGGTAGGGATTACAGAGCTGACGGTTCGTTTGAATCCCCATCTTGCAAACGGGAAAAGCTATCCGTACAGTGATATACTGACACCAACGCAAGTAGTTTCGCAAATGGCAATCAATACCCATGCCAACAGATACCGTGATCTTATAAAAATATATAAAGATTTCGATAAAGCATATCCTGGTTCATTAACGGGCATCAGTATTTGGGGATTGTTTGACCGTCCGGATATGGAAATCGAAAAAACAAAGCCAATCGACGTTCCGGTTGCAGAGGGCGGCAGACATTATGATTATGATGTATACGGCACACATTCCGGATTATTTGTTGGTGATTTCAATAAAAACTATGATGATTTTAAGATAAAACAGGCATTTACAAATGTCATAACGGAATTGAAAAAATAAATCATTGATGCAGCAGATTTATTTTGACATGGCGGCGCAGCAGTTATTATTTACAATATCTTTTTATGTCATTTCCTATAGAGAGTGCGCAGTTACGGCACTCTCTTTTTTGCGGAAAGAAATTTGCGAAGCAAACTTCTGCGGGCGTACTCTTTAAGTACCTGCTTTTTAGAATACGGTCAAGCTGTCACTAATAAAATATATCATACGACATATGATTGGGCGGCAGCTATGAATATATTGATTTATCTGTCAAACAGTATTATTCCGCTTATTATTTTCCTTATTGTGGGTTTTGGTATATTACAGAAAGTTTCCGTCTTTGATTCCTTTGTAGAGGGTGCAAAGGACGGGTTTCTGACCGTATATAAAATCATGCCGACGCTGATAGGGCTGATGATCGGCGTGGGCATTTTCCGTCAATCCGGTACATTATCCGGATTGGCGAATTTACTCCGTCCAATTACCGATCTGTTTCATTTTCCGGGGGAGCTGGTTCCCCTTGTCGTTGTCAAAATGTTTTCCTCTTCTGCGGCAACCGGACTGTTGCTGGATATTTACAAAGAATTCGGAACGGACTCTTATCTGGGATTATTAGCGTCCATCCTGATGAGCTGTTCCGAAACCATCTTTTATACGATGAGCATATATTTTGTAACGGCAGAAGTAAGAAAATCAAGGTATACATTGGCAGGGGCACTTTTTGCGACGCTGGGCGGAATTGTTGGAAGTGTTTTCCTAATGAAGTGGATGATTTGACAATCAAAAGAGAATGTTATATAATAAAAAAGATTTTTCATTATAAAAAAATGGA
>DBDL01000002.1:23721-27000 GCA_002293545.1 Lachnoclostridium sp. UBA933
ACAGCGCGAGCGGAATATCACCGGCTCAAATGAAATCACTTGATATTGACGTATTGCCGTTATCCATAAGGTTTGGCGATGACATTTATTTATCTTCTGAAATATCAGATGAAGATTTTTATGCGAGGATGGCTCAGTCGGAAGAAAAGCCATCAACGATGCAAGTGAATCCAAGCCAGTATGAAGAAGTGTTCAGGAAGCACATATCGGCGGGNNTGAAATCCTGGGAGTTATGCTTGGTTCAAAATTAAGCGGAACGTATCAATCCGCAGTGATTGCTTCTAATGAGTTTGAGGAGGATAAAATCACCTTTGCGGATACAAAGACATTAGCGATAGGACAAGTTCTGCTGGTTGAAGAAGCGGTTCGTTTGCGGGAGGACGGAAAAACAAGGGAAGAAATAGCAAGGTATATAGAGAGCCTCGTTCCCCGTACCAAAATGTATTTTATATTGGACAACTTGGATTTTGCCCGCCATGGCGGACGGGTGTCGCCGGATGAAGTTGTAGCAGGTGAAAATTTAGGGATTCATCCGGTGCTTGAAGTACATGAGAAATTTCAGGTAATCGGAAAAGTAAAAGGAGTGAAAGGAACCAACCGTTTTATCTTGGAGAAAATTAATGAATTTGGATTATTGGAAGATTCCAAAATTTATCTGTGTCATGGAAACGCACCGAAGCTTGCGGATAACGTAAAAAAAATGCTCCGGAAAAACGGGTTTACCAATGAAATTCATACATATTGCCTGAATGCAATCGTTGGTGCCCATATGGGAGCTGACAGTGTGGGAATAAGCTTTGTCGGAAATNNTTGTCGGCGCACATATGGGTGCAAATAGTGTGGGAATCAGTTTTGTCGGAAAATGAAAAAATATTCTATGAATATATTTGAAATATTCCCATATACTGATAGAAATAGATCGACATAGCTTGTCTGCTTATTCGGGTAAAATTTGACAGATGATACATGATGTGGTATTATGTCTTTTAAGTGACAACAATAAGTCGTATCTCGATTGGAGGAGTTCAAATTATGATAGCGTCCGATGTAGGAAAAGTTCGCAATGTTGTGAAAAAGCATATTGGAAGTAAAGTAGTGGTAAGATGCAATTTGGGAAGACATAAAATTGATGTTACAGAGGGTGTTATTTCTGAAACTTACCCGAGTATTTTTATCATTAAAGTGAAAAACGAAATTGAAAATACCTTTCAATTTATTTCCTATAGTTACACTGACATCTTAACAAAAGAAGTTAAAATCACACTATGTTCATAATAAAAAGAAATTTATCCGAATGGCTTGGCGTGTTTTTTGCCTACGTGTAAAACGGGCATTATCAATTGGCGGTCTATCTATCGGACAGGTAATTTTTTCAATTACGATAAAAAGCGGCTGATCGGAAATTACCGCCGCAGAATTTTACAAAGCAGATATTGCTCCGCAAGAAATGAACGGAAGTTCACAGGATTTTTCTATCAAATAAAATGCGTTTATAAAAGTTTGCAAAACAAACATTGCTCTGCAAGGCAAGGACTTTCGTATTAAATAAAAGCAAGCGTCAGTAGAAACAAAATTTTCGCTGACGCCTGCTTTTTTATTTGACGGGAAGTCCTATGACCTTCCGTTCATTTTCCTGCGGAACGAAGCTTGCGCCGTAAACTCCCTATTTCATAGGAAAATGAGGACTCATATAATATAGGATCACAATAGGAAGTAGGAATAATGCGTCCCTTTTTATCATATATAATAAGTAAGCCAAGATGGCAAAAGGAGGGACAATTGTGGAGCTTATTAAAAAACAGGTTCACATGAATAAATGTAATTGCAGGAAAAATATTCAAGTCACATTGGATAATGACTTTAATGTACCGGATGTAAATGCGGATGTGATGTCCATTATTAAAGAAAAGGGTCAGGCAGAGATAAAAGAGGTGCGTTTTGTATCAGGAAAAGGGTTAATTAAAGGGAAACTCTCTTTTTGTATCTTATATATAGGTGATGAAGAAGACCGTCCTGTCTGTCAGTTCAAAGGGAGCCTGCCGTTTGAAGAAACGGTTAATCTCGAAACGGCATGCAGTGATGATGATATTTCTGTAAAGCATTCTATTGAAGATTTGAGAAGTGAGATGATTAACTCCCGAAAAGTAGGACTAAAAGCAGTGATTACACTTGATGTGGCATCGGAAGCAATTATTGACGGAGAAGGTGCGGTGGCAATCGAAGGGACGGATTCCGAAAATGTTTTGACAAAAAAGAAAACATTGCCGGTTACACAGCTTGCATTATGCAAAAAAGATGTTTTCCGGTTTCGGGATGAGTTTACACTGCCGAGTACGAAGGATTGCGTTGAACGTCTTTTATATGAAAATATCTCATTAGAAGATATGGAAACAAGGCTGGTAGAAAACCGGATCAATATAGGGGGACAGGCAAAAGTATTTATGATGTACATAACGACCGGAGAATCTCCTCATCCGTCCTATTATGAAACAACACTGCCGATTCGGGGATCAATTGAGTGCGACGGCTGTGACGAAACGATGGTCCCCCATATCGAAGTCGGGATTCATAATAAGGATTTAGAGATAAAGGAAGACAGCGACGGCGAAACGAGGGTTGCCGATGTGGAAATGGTGCTGGACCTCTTTATTAAAGTATATCGGGAAGACGAAATGGAAGTTCTGACAGATTTCTATTCACAGGAGAAAAAACTGACGCCGGTCATGAAAGATTCTTATTTTGAACATCTTCTTATGAAAAATAGCAGTAAAGCCAAGGTGTCCGATAAGCTGGATATCAATGAGAATGAAAATATAAATCAAATTTGGAACGTCGAAGGCGATTTGCGGATTGACAAACAAACCATCGTAGACGACGGTGTTTTGGTGGAGGGTGTCGTGGAAGCAAATGTACTGTATCTTTCCGGGGATGAAAATATGCCGGTCGGCTCGGTAAAAGGAACCATTCCGTTTGAGCAGACTGTAGATATCAAAGGAATTAACAGAGACAACTGTATCTTTGCCTTTAACGGCTCGGTGGACCAAATCGGCGGTGTGATTCTGGGAGAAAAAGAGGCGGAAATCAAAGCGGTGATTGCATTGGATGTCATTGCCTTTGAAAANNGAGAAGATTTTGACTTGCAGGAAATCAGCAAGGAGCCGGGCTTAGTCGGATATGTTGTAAAGAAAGGCGACCGTCTTTGGGATATTGCGAAAAACTTCAGAACCAGGATTGAAAATATTATGGAGCTGAATGAATTGGAAAATGATGAAATCAGCG
>DBDL01000104.1:0-11267 GCA_002293545.1 Lachnoclostridium sp. UBA933
AATGCGGTGGAAGAAAGCAACGGTTATTTTAAAGTTCCGAAAACAATCGAGTAACGGAGGATCTTTATAATTAATCAAACAGTAACTTGTTCGGAAGCAATAGGTAAAAGGAGGAGAAGATGACGTCAGACGCAGAAAAATATTTTGTGGAATATTATAATCCCAGCGGCAAAAAAGAAACAGTAATAGCCGTTGATGATGACATTTTTGTGAAAGGGAAAAAAACAACCGGGTGCTTAAAAATGTTGTCCGATTTTATAGCACCTTTTGATGCTACAGTTGTAGAACGATTAGAAAAAGCTGGATTTGCCATTGCGGGGAAGACCGGCATCCAACAATCCGGAGCGGCGGCTGCGATTGCGGAAGGCATAATTTCTTATGCTTTGGGAAGCGATTCAAACGGAAAGAATCATCAGACCGCTGTCCGGAATGGGATTTCTTTTATAAAACCGACATACGGAACCGTTTCCCGGTATGGACTCATTGCGAAGGCATCCTCTATGGAGCAGATTGGGGTATATACGAAATCAATCCGGGANNACCGGGAGGGCTTTAAAATTCTTGAAAAAATTGCGGGATATGATGAAAAGGACGGAACGAGTTATCCGGATAAAACGTATTATTTTGACACAAAAAAAAGCGGTTACAAGGGATTGGAAATCGGCATTCCGGAATGCTTTTATGATTTGGAATCACCCTGGCAAAAGGATTTTGCTGCAGCGCTGAGGGATTTGGGTGCGGAAATAAGTGGTTTGGAATTAAAATACCTGGAGCAAGCGGAAACGGCGGGCTTGATCATATCTTCCGCGGAATTCAGCAATAATATTTCCAGGTTTGACGGGGTAAAGTATGGTTATCGTACAGAGAACTATAAAAATGCGGAGGATCTGATTTTAAATTCCAGAACGGAAGCATTTCAAACAGAAACGAAACTAAAGGCAATGTTGGGTTCCTTTGTCCTCTCCGAAGGAAAATATGATATATATTATGACAAAGCAATGAGGATACGGCGGCTGCTCAAAGAAGGAACCGACAAAGCATTGACCGGATGTGACGTCATTATGATACCTATTTTAAAAGAAGAAACCGGTTTCGGAAATAAACAGGCATACCCGGTGCTTTCACTTGGAAACCTGACAGGATGTCCGGTACTGTCCGTTCCCTATAGAGGAAAAGACAATGATGTGTGCACAGGCGTACAGTTTATTGCAAAAGAATTCAATGAGAATACATTACTTCAGCTTGGAGGTGCTGTCGATGAACTATGAAGTAGTAATGGGACTTGAAGTCCATGTAGAGCTTGCCACCGAGTCAAAATTATTCTGCGCCTGTTCGGCAAAATTCGGAGCCGGACCGAACGAACATGTTTGTCCGGCTTGTTCAGGAATGCCGGGGATGCTGCCGGTAGCAAATAAAAAAGCAATCGAACTCGGAATAAAAGCTGCCATCGTAACAAACAGCGAGATTACAAGAACAACAACCTTTGATAAGAAAAATTATTTTTATCCCGATTTATCGACAGGGTATCAGATTACACAGTTGTTTGCACCGATTTGCCGGAATGGGTATGTGGATATCCGGACGGAGGACGGGGAAAAAAGAATTACGCTCAAGCAGATTCATATAGAAGAAGATGCCGGAAAACTGGTTCATGATTCTTTTTCAAATTCTTCTTTGATTGATTATAACCGTGCCGGTGTTCCATTGGTTGAAATCGTCAGTAACCCCGATTTCAGAAATGCGGAAGAAGTAACCGCTTATTTGGAAAAACTGCGTTCCCTGCTTGTATATGCGGGAATATCGGACTGTAAAATGCAGGAAGGTTCGATGCGTGCGGATATCAATTTATCGGTACGGGAAGCCGGTTCGGACAAATTAGGAACACGGACCGAAATGAAAAACATGAACTCCTTAAAAGCGATTGTCCGTGCGATAACATATGAATCGGAACGTCATATCGAGGCGTTGGAAACCGGCAGTGAGGAACTTGTTCAGGAAACAAGGCGTTGGGACGATGCCAAAAATATGAGTTTTTCAATGAGGAACAAAGAAGATGCGACAGACTACCGTTATTTTCCGAATGCGGATATCATGCCGATTCATATCGGCGACGAGTGGATTCGGGAAGTGAAAGAATCCATCCCCGAAATGGCGCAGGAACGGTTTGAAAGATTTGTTACGGATTATGGATTATCCGAGTATGACAGCAATATTTTGGTGAGCAGTAAGAATTTGTCGGATATTTTTGAAGAAGCGGCAAAATTATGCAAAAAGCCAAAAGAAACAGCCAATTGGCTGCTTGGGGATTTGATGAATCTATCAAAAAATGATGGCATCCATCCAGACGACATACGTATGGATGCGGGAAAAATTGCACAAATCATACAATTGATAGAAGATAAAACGATTAACCGGACGATTGCGAGAGAGATATTTGCAAAAGTGTATTCGGAGAATATCGACCCGAAGAAATACATTGATGAGCGGGGGCTTTCCATGGTATCGGACGAAGGGGATTTGCGTAAAATCTGCGAAGAAGTGATTGCGGACAATCCCAAAGTGTTAGGAGATTATAAGAGCGGAAACCAAAAGGTTATTGGATTTTTTGTCGGCAATGTGATGAAAAAAATGGGCGGAAAAGCGAATCCTCAAATCGTAAATCAAATTGTGAGGGAATTGCTTTCGGATTCGCCCTGAGAAAAGGTTTCCATATTGACTTCTATCGTACAATCCCTTATAATGTAATAGCACATTTTCACTTAGAAAGAATGGATGGGATTATGATACGGAGCATGACAGGATACGGAAGCGGCGAAGCGGTTTCCAAAGAATACAAGGTTACGGCGGAAATCAAATCGGTAAATCATCGGTTTTGTGATATTTCTGTCCGTTTACCCAGAAAATTAAGCTTTTATGAAAACGATATCCGCACACATGTGAAAAAATTTGCATCAAGAGGAAAAATTGACGTATTTATTTCTTATGAAGAATATGAAAAAATACATTCCGGAGTAATATATCAAAAGGATATGGCTGCTTCTTATATTCAAAAGCTTGAGGAGCTGTCAGAGGATTTTTCATTGGAAAACACACTGAGCACATATGAAGTGGCTTGTCTTCCGGAAGTATTCAAAATAGAAGACAGAAAACCCGATGAAGATAATATAAAAGCATTATTCAAAAAGGCAATCGAAGAAGCGGGGCAGCGTCTTGTACAAAACAGAGAGGCCGAGGGACTGCGGCTAAAAGATGATTTGATGATAAAATTAGACGGCTTGCTTGTGTTCTTGGCAGAGATTGAGTCAAGGGCACCGGAAATCCTTGAAGCATATCGTGAAAAGCTCATGACAAAAGTAAGCGAACTGCTGGACGACCGGAATATTGACGATAGTATTCTGGTGAGTGAACTTGTTGTTTTTGCAGATAAAATCTGCGTCGATGAAGAAACCGTAAGACTCCGTTCTCACATTGAAAATATGAAAAACACCTTGGAACAAGAAGAAAGCGTCGGCAGAAAGCTGGATTTCATTGCACAGGAAATGAATCGGGAGGCTAATACGATTTTATCCAAGGCAAATGATTTGGAAGTATCAAATCAGGCGATCAGCTTAAAAACGGAGATCGAAAAAATCAGGGAGCAGATTCAAAATATAGAATAGGGAGAAAAGCCTATGTTTGTTAATATCGGTTTTGGAAATATTGTGAACAGCGACCATGTGGTCAGTATTGTCAGCCCTGAGGCGGCGCCGGTAAAACGTATGATACAACAAGCAAAAGATGAGGGGAGCGCAATCGACGCCACTTGCGGAAGGAAAACAAAAGCAGCACTGGTACTGAATAACCGTGCCATTGTATTGTCCGCGCTTCTTCCGGAAACGATAGCGGTGCGAATCAACGATAGGAGAAAATAATGGAGTCAAAGGGAATCCTTACTGTTATTTCCGGATTTTCGGGAGCAGGAAAAGGCACAATTATGAATACCTTGTTGAGTCAATATGAAAATTATGCGTTATCCATATCGGCGACAACGAGAAACCCGCGTGAAGGCGAAACCGACGGTGTGGAATATTTTTTTAAAAGCCGTGACGAATTTGAGAAAATGATATACAATCATGAATTGATTGAATATGCGGAATATATCGGCAATTATTACGGAACGCCGAAAGCATATGTAGATTCCTGTTTGCAGAAAGGGAAAGATGTTTTACTGGAAATTGAAATGCAGGGAGGTATGATTGTAAAGAAGCAATTTCCGGACGCCGTTTTGGTTTTTGTGACAACACCGTCGGCAGAAAGACTATTTAAACAGCTTTCTTCACGGGGTACCGAAACAGAAGAAGTGATTAAAAAACGCATCAACAGGGCAAAAGAAGAAGCGGAATTCATGAAATCATACGATTATATCGTAATGAATGACAAGGTTGACATTGCCGCGGAAAAGGTGCATTCTATTATACAAAGTGAAAAAAACAAGGTGAACCGATACGATGATTTGATTACACGCATTACAAAGGAGTTAATTGAATTGAAAGAGGGGTTGGATATATGACGTCCGGAGAAATCGAATTGGAAACGAAGCCGCACAAAAAGAGTGTCTTGGGTTATGTCATAGAACTTGTTGTTTATATCGTATTGATGTATGCATGTATCGCACTGGTTCCCGAATATGTGATGCAGCGGACGGTTGTTCAGGGGGAATCCATGGAAAAGACCTTATATACAAATGAAAGCTTGCTGGTTGAAAAATTCACGAAATATTTCAAGAGTCCGGCGCGTGAAGAAATTATTGTATTTTCCCCGCATAAAGATACCGATGAATACTATGTCAAACGTATCATTGGTTTGCCGGGTGAAACGATTCAAATAAAAGGAAATGATGTTTATATCAACGGCAATAAAATAGAAGACGTACATAAGAAGAGCGAAAGTATGTATGGAAGCGGAATTGCAGGAAATCAGATCACATTGGGAGAGGACGAATTCTTTGTAATGGGGGATAATCGTGAAGTCAGTTTGGACAGCAGGGACGAAAGCTTAGGACCAATCAAAGCTTCACAAATCGAAGGTAAAGTGGTTTTAAGAATCTGGCCGTTAGATAAGTTTGGAGTTCCCAAATAAGGAGGAGAACATTATGAACAAGGAAACAGAAAATGAAACAGTGAAAGAAACGGAGGATAATGGGATTCCGGTGAACGAAGCAGAAGATAACGGACTTGCGGCGAATGAAACGGAAGATACCAGAGTTCCCATGAACGAAGCAGAAGATACCGGGGCATCCGTGAAAAAAACTAAAAAATCAGGTTTTTTAGCAGAAGCATTGATTTATCTCGCGTTGATTTTATTTGCCATGTTTGTCGTACCGAATTATATATTACAAAGAACTGTCGTAGACGGTCCTTCCATGAAAGATACGCTTCACAGCGGAGAAAGTCTTTTGGTGGAAAAAGTATCAAAACATTTTACAGATCCGAAGAGATATGCTATTATAATTTTTGACCCTCCGGAAGAAGTAAAAGAGGATAAGGACAAAAATGATTATTTTGTAAAAAGATTATTCGGTCTGCCGGGTGAAACCATTGAAATCAAAGACGGCAAGATTTATATCAATGGAGAAATCATTGACGATCATTATGGAAAAGACCCTATGACGGAAGAAGACAATATGAAGATAACCTTAGCAGAGGATGAATTTTTTGTTCTTGGCGATAACCGTTCCCTCAGTTTGGACAGCCGCACGGAAGAATTAGGTCCTATCAAAAGGGATATGCTGGTCGGACGTATGCTGCTGAGAGTTTGGCCGCTCAGTCAATTCGGTGTCCCGGATTGACAAATCAGGAATCTTTTGCATAAATGAATGAAAATGCTCTATAATATATATAACGAAAGGGGAATGTTATGTTACATCCATCGTATACCGATTTAATGAAAGTAGTAAACAGTGATGTTGAGCCGGGGGAACAGCCGATTGTCAACAGCAGGTATTCCATCGTACTGGCAACCGCAAAAAGAGCCCGCCAGCTAATCGGAGGCTCTTATCCTTTGGTGCCGGACCAATGTCCGAAACCATTAAGTGTGGCAATTCATGAACTATCCCAGCAAAAAATAAAAATTGAAACGGAAAAAGCAGAGGGCAGTGTGGAATGAACGGCAGGGAACGCCATCAGTATGTAGTGAGCGGCGGTTTCTTCGGTCTGTTTTTATCCCAGATTTTCGATACTTTCAAGCCGTAAAACTGTTTTAATTTGTTTTTTTGATAATACATTACATTACCGTCGAGTGCAACTCTTGCTTGGCGGTAATATTTATTTTCCATCATCGTCCATGCGGCATTATTGCCGTCTACATTACAAAAGAACAGAAACCCGGCCTCGGAGAGTTTTTGAAAACGCTGATTTGAATTTACATATTTATAGCCGTCTTCTCCGTGCTCAATATCTTCTCCCTTGGGATAGATCATAATATCGGATTCACCGATAATGGATTCTACTTCTTTTTCCCATCTTTTTGTATCATATTTGATTAAGTGCATGGAGCAGCGTCCCAATCCTTCGTGTACGAAACTGTGACTTGCCAAATCGTAACCGGCATTTCTTAATCCTTGGGATACGGCAATTGCTTTTTTACACTCCGCACTGTTGATGTCAAACTCTTTTTCCGAATTGATTTTGCTGTCGGAATCCTCCCCCGGAAGATACTTGGAAGTACGATACCCCCAGACACCTTCCCGTCCGGTAACAGCCAAAATGGCACGGGCTCCCCGATAGGAAAAATCGGGATGTTTTTCGATAAACCGTTCCAAGAGCGGTGCTAAATCATAATCGCCGGTTATGGTACTGCCGTCCGCTAAATCCACTTCACAGGTAGGTTTTCCGTTTTTATCCATTACAATCCGGTTGGCAATCCCCTTGCCGTTCCATTTTTCATAATAACTGACGTCGTCCTGTGAAATAATAATCGGCTTCATTCCGGGCGGCAGCATGATTTTTCCGTTTTTCAATTTCTTTTTTCCGTTTTTCATCGTAATAACCTCTGCCGCGTCATGTATACTGACCAAAACATATTTATTTTTATACAATTGATTCAATATTTCATTAAACTCATCTACCGTTGTCATTGCCGTATTCAGTGATTCCACGGAAGAGGAGTCTTTGTTGTTTTTAAAAGCCAAATCGGTATCATATATTAAGGGATGAAAAAAAATGTGGGGTATCTGCAGGACATCTGCAGGAACTAAACGGCCTTTCTCCTTTTCCAATCTTGAAATCATATCCTTGCAGTCGTTATATTTTTCATATCCGACCGTATTCTTTATTAATTGAATCGCACCGTCAATATCATGACCGTCTGCCAAATCATTTGCTTTTTCAACCAAAGCCGTCCTGGTTTCCTCACGGTCCAATGTCGAAACCGTATTTGCACTTGCCGCTTGTATATCCGGAACCGCTTCCTCTTGTTTCGCGACAACGGACATCGTATCTTCCTGATTATTACGATCTCTTTGAATCAGAAAAATTAAAATTCCCACCGTTGACAGAAAAACAAATAAACTGAAATATAGAATCAGCCACTGCCTTATCTTTCTTCCCTTATCATTCTTTCCGATATACATACGGTTTGAATGCAGTTTCATAGTAAAATCCCCCCTGAGTAATATTCTTTTAATGGTTGTCTGCTTTTATCATCATATTAATCTTTTTGTCGATTCATGTCAAGTGGTGATATTTTATAATAAGTTTCTCGTTAAATTAAAAAAACAGTTGACAAACATTTGTTCTTGTTCTATAATTAGAACATAAGTTCGGAACAAGTGTGCAAGGAGGAATCATTATGAATAAGAATCTTAAAACTGTTTTTCACAAGATATTATTTGTTTCTGTTCTATGTATGATATTTTTAGCAGGGGTACTTTTGTTTCATAATGATCAGGATACCTCCTCGGCACATGCGGACGGAAAGAAAAATGTCAAAAGTGTCCTGATTTGCAGGGGAGATACTCTTTGGAGCATTGCTAAGGAATATCATACGGATTTAAACGGAGAATTACATGACTACATAGAAGAAATCCGAACAGTCAATAAACTCCAATCTCACAATATTCATATGGGAAACTATATTCTGGTTCCTTATTTTGAGTAGTATGACGCCCCATTATTAATATATTTGTCAGTGGCTTATTTATTAGTAGGAAACGTATAAAACCAAGATAATTATTTGTACTGTTTCTATATACAATACTTGAGGTCATGTGTAATGTTTGACAGCACCTGTAATGATTAAGGTTATCTGTAATCTTTGATATTACCTATAATGTCTAAGGTCATCCGCCGGATTTGATTTTGCGGGTGATCATTTTTTTCATGTATGAATCTTTTCATATTTCATGAACGCTTTTGTAAATGAAAGCACTGTTACCATATATTGCGTATATTGGGAATAGAGAAAATGATCCTTTTACAGAGCGGTTTTGCACCCCCTGCCATATTTATGTCAAGCTCATTTGATAGACTGAATTTTATGAAACCAAAATGAAGTATGTATAAAGCACTTAGCGGGAGAAGATAGTGTGAAACATCATCCGTTTCACACGGCGAATTTGTGCTTATGCACAAATGTCGCGCATATTATGCGCAAAGTACGTGCGCAGGAATGGAGATTTTTATGGAAAAACGAAGGATAGCGGTATATTTATTTTTGACATTTTTGATTATGGGGGCATCTCTGTTCCTTATGGAATCTGTTTCAGAAGCTGCCAAGCTGAGGATATCCTATTCGGGGAAAAAAAGAAATTATAAGGGTAAAAAGATTTCGACCTTTGTAAATAATAAATCTGTTTCAAAAGGAACCCCGAAAGGATTAACCATAAATAAAACCAATATGATTTCTTATAAAGATGTTTTTAAGAAAGGCTGTAAAGCTGTTTGTACCTATCACACAGCGACAAAAAAAATTACGGTGAAACATAACGGCGTTACGCTTAAAATGAGAGTCGGTAAAAAAACGGCAACCGTAAACGGCGTAAAGAAAAAAATGCCGAAAGCACCGTTGAAAGTAAAATACATAAAAACAAAAAAATCACGTATCTTAGTTCCGGCAAAGTTTGTCAGTAAGCAATTAAAATATACCTACTTATGGACTAATACCAAATCAAGAATTGATCTGACTGCTCCGTTCAAAATTAATGATGCCGGAAAAGATGTTTATTACACCGGATATAAAGGGAACTTAAAATATAATAACCGGGATTATAAATTATCCACCATGCCGGCATTATCCATAGAGGGCATGACCTTTGTGCCGGCTGAAGAAGTATTTGCCGTCCGGATGGGGCTGACGTATACGTATCACGCCCAAACCGGGAATATCTCAATTCAAGACCCGGAAACAGGAAAGAATATACGTTTCACTGCCGGAAGTAAAAGCGCTGTTGTTGACGGAAAATCCAAAAGCCTAAAAGCGGCACCCCGATTGATCAAACGATATGATACCAATAAAACGGTACTGTGTGTTCCGGCTAATTTTACGGCTGCCAATCTGGGATATTATTATAAGTGGGATAAAGCCGGAGCTGTTTCCTTTATACATAAGAAAAGTTATTTTCATTGGAATCAGCCGCTGGGACTTTGGAATCCGGATAAAAAAGATGAAGAGCCGCCAAAGTCGCCAAATCCGCAGCAGACTTCACCGCCGTCAGTTTCATCCTTACCCGGACAGACTTCATTACCGTCGATCTCTCCGGAGCCGTCTATTGTTTATGAAAATGCCATTTCATCCATAGACGCCGATTATGATCCAAAGCTCGACGGCATTTTATTTAAGATAAAAGGTGTATCTTCTGATATTATGAAAAAGGTCGTTCCGGACCGGAAAGACGGGGTGTTGAACGTTGTATTTCCGAATACGGTATATGATTTGGAAGAAACGGAATATACGAAGTTCGGAGATGTTTTATCGGGATTAACCGTAGAACAAAAAGGTACGGAAACGGTTATTGCAATGCAAAGTGCCATCAAAGGAGATACGCTTGATTTTGCTTATACAGTGGCAGATAATGTGCTGTCCTTATATGTGATGAGCGAATACGTCGGCAGATATTCCTTAAAAATCAGCAGACCTTCCGGCGTAGATATCAGTAAGGTGACAAATAATGATATTTACACCAGCAACAAGTTTACCATCACCATAAAAGGGAATCATGTCGAATACTTTAAGAAGAATCCGGTTGCAATCGGAAATAATGTGATAACTTCCGTCGGCATAAAGCTGAACGCTTCAAAGAATACGGTAATCACTGTGGCAACAAGTAAACTGCAGGGTTATAAGATTTATCAAAAACCCAAGTTTTTCGTTGTGGAGGTAGATGCTCCGAGGAAAATATACGATAAGATTGTCGTACTGGATGCCGGACACGGCGGGACAGACCCAGGGGCAGTTGCAAATGGCAAAAAAGAAAAGAATTTGAATTTGAAAATGATGGTAACGTTAATGAAACCATACTTCAAATCGAATGCCCCGGATATAAAAGTCTACTGGACCCGTTCAACCGACACATTTATTACCTTAAGCAACCGGGCGGCGTTTGCCAAAAAAGTCGGTGCCGATATCTTTGTCAGTCTTCAT
This sequence comes from Lachnoclostridium sp. UBA933, assembly GCA_002293545.1. Lineage (GTDB taxonomy): Bacteria > Bacillota > Clostridia > Lachnospirales > Lachnospiraceae > UBA933. Next base: position 10,618 of record DBDL01000104.1, read on the forward strand.
ATGAATGCCTGGACGAAAAAAAATGTGAACGGAACGGAGGTTTATTACTCAGGCAGTAACAATAAATCTTCATTTTCAGGATTGACCAGCAAGAAAATGGCATCTCTGTTCTTAAAACGTCTTGTTTCTGCAATGGGAACGAAATCCAGGGGAGTCAGTTCACAGAAATATACGGTAGTACATAAAAATACGGTTCCTGCTGTCTTGATCGAATTGGGATTCCTAACTGGCTCTTCGGACATTAAGAAATTAAAGAATGCGGAATATCAAAAGAAAGCGACAAAGACAATTTTTAATACGGTTCAGGAAGTATTTTCCTCTTATAAGACAAACAGGTGAAACGATGCAGGAAATCTTATCAATTATGAAATCAGCAGATGAAACGATACAGGAAATCCGATAGAAAGAGCTTCAAACGAAGCAAATTATGTTTAAGAATGGAGAATCATATGAATAAAAAATACATAGCAGCAGTTTCATTCATCTTATTTTGTTTGCTTTTATTAGTACACGCACCCGTATCAAGTGCAAAAGTAAAAATGTATCACGCGGGGAAGGCAAAAAAAGCAACCGTATCCATCTGGAAAAGAACAAATACCAAATCGAAAAAAAAGGAAAAAATGAAAAAGGGCGATGTCTGTTTGATTCGT